>CAZHOC010000450.1:0-5295 GCA_964534295.1 uncultured Bacteroidia bacterium
CTTTGCTTTAATCAACGGTATTTGGTTGCAAGCTCAAAATTCCACTAATCTTTATGCCGTTTGGCTTTCTCATATAATTTTGATGGTCTTTGCTATTAGCTTTTTCTATCGCATTATCAGTGAGATGTCAATAAGTAATCTGGAGAGTAGTCCTGCTTTTTGGGTTAACACGAGTATTCTCCTTTACACAGCTGGCAGTATTCTCATTTTAGGTTTAAATCATTTGATCATTGCTCGCTCAAAAGTATTGGTGGATAATGTTTGGTACTTTCATTCAAGCTTCAATATCCTGCACTATCTCTTATTTGCGCTTGGCCTATGGATCAAACCGAAGTCATAGAACTCCGCTTTTTGGTATTTGGGATAATAGGCATGTTTGTGCTAGCCTTGACCATTATTGCTTTCGTCTTGCTTTACCAAAGGAGACTGCTAGGGCAGCAACAAAAACTTGAAGCCGAACGCCTACAACACCAACAAGGCCTCCTCAAAGCCGCCCTAGAAGCTCAAGAGGCCGAGCGCAAACGCATCGGTCGGGACTTACACGATGATATTGGCTCCATGATCGCTACCGCTCGCCTTTTTGTGCAGCAGACTCAAGGCCAAAGTGCTGAGAGTAAAACACTAATGAACCAAGCCGATGATATCTTGATCGAGACCGTCAAAAGCCTGCATGTCATCACCCAAGACCTGGTCCCGACGATTTTGCATCAACTGGGTTTGGTTGAAGCTATCGATGCCCTATGTGATACCATCCGTAAAAACGCAGAACTTCAACTGGAATTTCAAGCGGAAGAAGGGATTCATATTGCTCCCCAGCCCGCTTTACACTTGTACCGCATCGTACAGGAATTATTCAACAATACCCTTAAGCATGCGGAGGCCAGTCGTATTGATATCCTGCTTCGCAGAACGCTTACCCACTTGCACCTACGTTTTCAGGATGATGGCAAAGGTATGCAGGCACCCAGCTCTGCTCCCTCAAGTGGTCTCGGCCTCAAGAACATAGAAAGTCGCCTTTCCCTACTCTCGGGAGAGATCCGGATAAGTTCTGAGACTGGAACTTGCTTCGACATCCAAATCCCGCTTGCTCAATTATCTGCCCAAAAAGAAGAAAGATGAATTCCAAAATCAAAATAGGACTCGTGGATGATCATCCTCTTTTTCGTCAGGGACTGCGTACCTTGATGGAGGCTCAGACTGATATGGAGGTTACCCTAGAAGCCGCTAACGGGCAAGAATTATTAGATCAATTAGCAGAGACTCTCCCTGATGTGATTTTGCTTGATTTGGAGATGCCCCAGATGGATGGTATGAAGACCTGCGAACGCGTTAAGCAAAGCTATCCTGAGATCAAAATTTTGATCCTCACCATGCACCAAGATGCTCGTTTGATTCAGTTTATGCTCAAGCAGGGCGCGAATGGCTACGTCACCAAAACTGCTAAATGGGACGAATTGCAAACCGCCATTTATAAGGTCATGGAGCAGGATTATTACTTTTCGGATCTAGTGGGATTGGCGATGCTGCAAAACATCAAGCATCCGCGAATAGGCGTTCCGAGCATCGGTCCCAAAATCAGTCTCACCAAACGCGAAAAGGAAGTACTGGACCTCATCGCTAGAGGCCACAACACGCCTGAAATTGCTGAAAAGCTGTTTATCAGTCAACGGACCGTCGAAGGCCATCGCAGCAACCTGCTCAAACGACTCGACGTCAACAATATCGCCGGCCTCATCATCAAGGCACTCAAACTTAATTTGATCGTATTGGAGGATTTGTAGGCTTTATTAATCAATTGTTGAAGCGCTGATTGCTTGAATTTTTAACATTCTTAAACTCAAAAATTCAAATCTTAAAAAAGATCTGCTTGCGATACAGCCAATAGCAAAGCCCCCAAGCCAGCCCCAAGCAGATCAGGCTATGGAGCAAAGCGTTAACCGCAGGTGTAAGCCCAACAAAGCTGCCCAAATCCAACCAAAAATAGCCCACAAAGTCCACCATCCACTGCGAGCCAAGGGTTTCCATAAAGAGATAGATGAAGATGGGATTCATACCCACCACCGCAAAAAACCAAGGCCATTTGCCCGTTTTACGGATGTCTCTCCACCAATAAAAAAGCGCTAAGGTCAAGAGACACCAGCCGCCCGAAACTAAGACAAAAGCACTAGTGCAAATACGCTTGATGATGGGCGTAATGCCGCTAAAATGTAGGCCGTAACCGACTAATAATCCTACTCCCCCAAAAATGAGCAGCCATTTTAGTTTTTCTCTCGAGCTGCTTTCACTCGCCAATAATTTTCCTGCCAATACACCCCAAATAGTATGTGCCGCTGTGGGAATTGCGTTGAAGGTAACCCAACCTCCCCCATTATTGAGCTTACCCATGAGTAGCATATCGATGAAGGAACCAAAGTTTTGATCCTTGACAAAAGGCTGATCATAGCCCTCAATACCCGTGTAGCGATAGAGCAACTCGGTCAAGATCAACAAACCTATCGAAATGCCGATCTGTACTCGATTGGGCAGGCGCATGATGAAATAGGCAAGCGGGATCGTAATCGAAAGTTGAGAGAGTACATTCCAAAGCTCAAAGGTGAGTTGCTGGCGATAACCGATATGTAAGCTGATGCCAAACGTCAAGAGAATGGCACTGCGTTGTAAAATGTGCCGGGTGATAGTGCTACGGCTTTGCCCCTTTTGCTGCCGACTCCGCACCGAATACCACATCGCTACGCCCACGATAAACATAAAGTAGGGCTGAACCAGATCCCAAAAACGCAACCCATCCCAAGGATGATGATGAAATTGTTCGGCGAAGCCGTGCAAAAAACTAGTCTCGGTCAGGTTAGAAAAACTGCCATACAAACGGCATCCTTCTGCCACCAACAAAAACATAATCAGGCCTCTAAAGAGGTCCAGCGAGGCAAGGCGAGTAGTGTTCATAGAGAAAATATAGCGAAAGCCAAAGCAAAGCCCCAATAGAAGCAGCGGGCAGCGATTTGCTACAGTTGCTCTAAAACTATGTCTTTATACCAAGCTTGGGAAGGTGGTCCACCGTGAATTTGCACACAAATTACTCCGCTTTGGGCTATGCCTGCTTCAGGCTCAGTATAGTCGACGACTTGCTCGCCATTGAACCAAACCTGGATGCGTTTGTCCTCACAGCGGATGCGAAAATCGTTGTAATCCTCTTCGCGCAACAGCCGGGCGATGGCTTCTGCTGGAGCCCGCGCTACAAAACGCCCACGGCGTGATTCATCATAGATAGATCCCCAAACCACTTCGGCACCCGCATAGCCTACGTCCACTTGATAGCCAATCACTTCATGATGATCTGGAATCCGTGCGGAGCGAATTTGAATGCCCCCATTATTGTTTTTGGGCCAAAACTTGACCTTTAGCCGCAGTTCAAAATCCTCAAAACTCGCCTCAGTACACAAAAATTGATTTTGCGGGATAGCTTTTTCTAGACTTCCGCCCACAATCGCTTCTTCCTCGATGCGAAAAAAGTCCTTGCTTCCCTCCCAGCCTTTGAAGCTTTGACCATCAAACAAGGCAATGCTTTCGCCTTTGGCCAGGGATAGTTGAGGTTTAGGGCTAGGCTTGCAGCCGAACGCTAAAACGAGGCCGATGGCCCAGCTACAGACAATTATCCTTTTTGTCATTGCTTGGTGATTTTCTGGGCGCTGTAGCGACCCTGTTTGTCGTAGATATAAATCCAATATTGCCCCCTAGGCAAAGCCGTGAGATCATAACGTTCGGACGGAGTCCTAGCCCACCGAAAAAGCTCCCTGCCCATCAGGTCAAAGCATTTAATTTCCTGAAAAGGCTGAGCGCCCTTTACTTCAAAATAATCCGCTACTGGATTGGGATAGACTCGAAAATCGAGGCTTATTCTATCCTCCAAAGAAGTGAGATTGCAATTGGGATCATTGGCGTTGATGACATAATGGATGCTGTCATAAACAATAGAATCCACCTCATAATTTGACAAAACGACCCAGTATTCGGTGCAACCGGGCGTATTATTGATAAAAATCCCGCTTCCAAAGTAGATAGCCGAATCTCCCGGCAAGAGCCTAGTAGGAAAAGGGCTAGTGGTAATATTGGGGGTGAAACTAATGGTGTTATCCGCTACATAGACGGCCCAATCTAGGGGGAAGTTAGTCCCGGTTTTTATAGTCCAACGCAGCCTTAGTGTATCATTGGTCAGATTGGTCAAAGGAGAGCTAAACCCATCACCCGAGGGCAGGTTCGCGCCATACATGCGGTAAAATTGAGTGCTATCGATTTGTAAGTCGTTTTGACTCCAAAGGCTGAATTGACCAGCCATCAAAAGCGTAAAGCAGAAACAAAAACGTAGTAGCTGTGGGTGAGGATGGTGCATAGATCAAAGAGTTGTGCTAATGGACTAAAAGCATAATTTACAGATTATCTCCTAATTCCAAGCCTTGGCATTTAGCAGGAAATTCCCGTCCCTGCACAGGCTTTTTTCTTACCTTAGGCCCTTTGTAAAATCCCCTGCTATGAGAAAAAATCTTTTACTCAGTCTGTTATGCTTTTTCATGGCCCAATCGCTTTGGGCGCAAGGCACACAGCTTCTCCGACAGCCCACCGTTTCGGCCCAAGAAATCGTTTTTGTCTACGCCAATGACCTTTGGAAAGTAGATCGCGATGGTGGCGATGCTGTCCGACTCACCACCAATGAAGGCTACGAATCCAATCCCCATTTCTCTCCCGACGAGCAATGGATCGCCTTTACCGCTCAATATGGCGGCAATACCGATGTCTATGTGATTCCAGCTACAGGTGGAGCCCCTAAGCGTCTTACTTACCACCCTTATCCGGACGTAGTGCAAGGCTGGACCCCAGAGGGCGAAGTGATTTTTCGTTCCGGGCGTACCGGACATGCTACTCGTCTCAACAAATTGTATAGCATTTCTACTGATGGAGGCTACCCCACTGAACTGCCGATTCCTCGCGCTGCCTATGGTGAAGTTTCTCCCGACGGTAAGTATGCGGCCTACATTCCCATTACTTTTTGGGACCCCGAGTGGCGCAACTATCGCGGCGGTCAGGCCATGCCGATTTGGGTCCTAAACCTCAAAAACCAAAAGCTACAACGCATTCCTCAGCCTACCCAAGAGCGACACTTAGATCCGGTCTGGTTTGGCAAGGATATTTACTATATCTCTGAGCGCGATTATGCCGCCAATATTTGGCGCTACAATCCATCCGACGAAAGCGAAGCTCAAATCACCAAGCACCAGCAATTTGACGTCAAAAGCCTCGATG
>CAZHOC010000451.1:0-5287 GCA_964534295.1 uncultured Bacteroidia bacterium
GAGTAAGTCCCAACAAGCCTTCGTCTACTACTGCCAAAGTATAAGTCATTGGCCCTCCCTCTTTTTCAGAGACTTTGACTTGAACCCGAGAGTTAGGCTCCAAGACATCAGCCATGGCAATTTCGGGGCTCAGAATCGTTCCGGGATCCTCGACTTTAATTGGAATAACCCCATACAGTCTGATAGGACGATCATTGGCCGTTTGCGCATGTGGCTGCAGCAAACTAACGTTTATGTAAACATTAGGCGCCATTTCGCCACTTGCTTTAAGACTAAACTTGGTATTGCCTTTTTGGGCTTCTAGCCAGTGAGCCTCTATTACTTTAGTACCGCTTTCAACGCTAACTAAAGCGCGACCAGCAAAGCCAGTAGGAATATTTAAATTAATTGTCTCCCCAACCTTATAAACTGGTTTGTCAGAGGTGAAGGTCAACATTTGAGCTCCGCCTTGCCCATCTTCGGCGGCACGTCCTGCCCAACCTGGCCAATCGATATAGATGATTTTACCGGTAGCATGGCCGTTTTGATCTACAGCACGCACTAGATAGCGGCCCCATTCTGGATAGTCGACCCGTAGGGTATAGGTCCCTCTACCATTTGAAGTGGTAATAGTCTCACTGTCTAGCTCCCGACCGGATACCTTGCCTTTGTAGCTACCAATATTATCTTGACTCTTGTCCCACCACCATTTCCAGCTGAGCTTGTAGAGAGTTACTTCTACGGTCGAAGAAACAGGATTTCCTTCCGTGTCTACTGTAACCACATTGACAGCATGGTCTTCATCAGTTAGGAGCATGCCTCTGGCAACGTCTCCTTTAGGGGTTTTAATACCCGCATAGGTCTGATAAGGGTGGAAAGGCGTGCTAAAGCGATCGACGCTAAAGCCTCCTCCTGGTTCAAACACTCTTGTACTAAAGTTCGCTTGCAGCATACCAGGGGCTGTCTCATTTGAAGAGAGATTAGCTGGCACGTTTGCGGTACCCTCATTCGTCAAGTTCCCTTCAAACAAGGTTTGTTCGTCAGACTGGAACTTCCTTACTGGATCATCAAAGATATAATCCGAGAATTTAGGAAATTTCGTAGGTACTGACTTCAGACTAGCCTTTACCTCTGCTTTCAGCCCCCGTGCAATCGCACCATGAAGCCACATGGCTTTGAGTTGAGTACTTTGGTTACGGGTTTGATTAGATAACGCTGGAACCCCAAAATCAAGTTCCATTTTCAAACGATTGGGAACAACCGTTTCCACCTTGACACTGCGTTCGAAAGTGGCTCCTCCTACACTTACTTTAGCGCGGTAATTACCGGTTGGCGCATCGGCCGCAGTTTTAGTGGGAAATGGATAAAATCCGTTTTGACCCGAACGGCTTACTGTCTTTTCCACAGAACGGCCTCGAGGATCTATCAATTCGAAGACAACGGGATGATCGTTCGGCAGAGTGCCGAGCTTATCCTCCAACAAGAAAGTCAAATAAATATCATCGCCGGGACGCCAAACACCACGCTCGCCATAGATATAACCTTTGAGGCCTTCATGATAGGTCTTGCCCTCTGTATCAAAATTACTCATGGAGAGCGCAGAGCCATCATCCAAACGGAGGTAACCTCTTTGCTGGCCTTTCTTGGCTACCAATAAATAAGGGGTCCGTGGGATCTTGGTCCGAGCCATCCCTTTACTATCAGAAGTAATGGTTTGCATGAGTTGATGCTGATAGTCATAGACTTCAAGACTTACCCCACTTTCTGGTTTGGTAGTTTGAAGGTTGGTTACCACTATCATCGCACCCCCGCTGCCCTTTTTGGCAATTAGGCCAAGATCAGACGCAAGGACATTGCGCTTGACCATGCGTTCTGCGTAGTAGTAGTCATCTTTACAAGGATCACTACGGCCGCTATCATCATAATAATAGTAATCCCAATAGCTATCTTCTTCTTCCTGTTTGAAAGTGTACCAATCCTCCTCAAGCGCCAACATATTGACGTCCTCTTCTGCCCCGAGCTCATCAGAACAGGCATAAAAGGCATAAGAGCGGCGGAAACCAATCGCAACTTCATAAAGAGCTCCGGGATCAGATTTGATCATGCTGGCAAGATCCAATGAATGACGATTCCATTGATTAAGATCTAGATCAGCATTGGCATCTAGTTCAATGCGCTTCATCATTACGGGTTGCCCAACACGCTTCAGCTCATTGCTTCCATCCAACTGATTGACTTGCAGAAATTGAGGGATATTCTTTTCGTATATCTTGATAACGCGAACATCTACAGCTCTTAGGCCTTTGGCCTCAAAGATGAAAGGCAGATTCCCCGTATTAGGCAGAATGGTTCCTTTACCAATCATCCTCAATTCGGGCTTAGTCTCACTAAAGATTACCGTTTCACTCGTTTGTGTTTTTAGGCTTAGACCTGAGGCACTTTTGATGCCACGATTAAGGGCAAGTTCTAGGGGGCCAACGATTTTTTTATTGGGATAGATCAAAAGGCGATTGCCTTCGATGGATGTCTTGATGCTGGTCTTTTCGAGATTTACTAATCCTTTGAGCTCTTGCTCATGATCTAATGGCTCGGAAAATTCCACCACGATATAAGCCTCGGGCTGATCATAGGTATAGGTTGCTATCGGAGCAAAGGTACCCAATGGGGGGAGGGTTAAGGCTTTGCGGCCTACTTCATCTACTCCAAGTGGCCTTGCATTCCAGCGCACTTCTATTTCCTGCTCATTCTGAGAACGCGAAATCGTGGGAATAATAAAGGTGTGCTCCTTAGCTTTGCTGTTGTGTTTCCAATCTAAATCTAGATCATCACCATCTAACTCGGCGGTCAAGAGGGACTCCATTTCTTTGTCTGATACAAAATCCGCGGTGCGAACAATGCCACTTAATTTGGAATCAGTAGGATTTACCAACTCCATGCTCGCAAACTCAACCTGTAAACGCTGCCTTCTGGTAGCAAACTGAAAATTGAAGGTTTCCAATTCTGGCTTGATAGCGGTGAGGATATCTTTAAGGTTAAGAGATGCAGTAAAGCGTTCCCCGGAGGGTAAGTCTAAAGAAGGGATAAAAATCAAGGTGCGACTATCTTCCCATTGTGCCACTCCCCTGATGGAAGGAGAAAAATTAAAAGGCATTTCTTCAAGCGGAATGCCGATTTCTTCAGTAGAGACCTGATCATCGGCAAAGCGAACCTTGATGGGGTTTTGACGGGAGATTTCTCCTGCGGTGTAAGCAGAGAGATAATCATTGAAGGCAGGGTTAAAAGGGGTGGACTTACTAGATTCTCCTAGATTTAGTAGGCCAAATAAGGTCAGAAGGAGAAGCGTAGCCGAAAGCCCAATACTGAGGGGGAGCTTGTGTTTGGCGATCATGGGTTAATCTTTTATTTATGAATCAGACAATAAACCAGCCGAAAGAAATTTACGATTCTTTCTAATACAAAAGTATCAGCTGCAGCTGAAAGCATAAGGGAAAAGTAAAAAGCGTAGCTATAAAAGAAATATTCGCCTAAGTCGAGCAATAAACAGTTTGCTACAACATAATTTGAGCGATAAGAAAGTCAGCTACAACCATGGAAAGACAAGAGAAGACCACTGCTCTGGTACTAGAGGCTCCTACTTCCAAAGCACCGCCACGAGTAAAGAAACCTTGATATGCGGAAACTGAGGTAATCAAAAAGCCAAAAGTAAAGGCCTTGACATACATTACCAGCACCTGAAATGGTTCATAATAAGTTTGGATACCTGCGGTAAACTCAACCGCAGTAACCTCACCGGTCCAATCGCCAGCGAACAAACCACCCAGATGGCAAAGGAAAGCAGAAACCGTAACCAATACAGGAAAAGCAATCAGTCCTGCGATGATCTTGGGGAGGATGAGGTAAGCACTGGCATTGATTCCCATCACTTCAATAGCGTCAATTTGCTCGGTAACGCGCATAGTGCCGATTTCAGAAGCGATTTTTGAGCCAATACGCCCAGCAAGAATGAAGGTCAATACCGTCGGGGCTAATTCTAATAAGGTGGAGGCAGAAACAATTGAGCCAATAACTGATTTAGGTATAAAGTCAGAAATCAATTGGTAGGCAGTCTGCAAGGTGGTTACACCACCTATGAAAACAGAAATCACGATCACGATGCCGAGGCTTCCGTTGATCATGCTGACGGTTTCAGAAAGAGCCAACTCGTAATATACTTTCGGCTTTTCGAGGGTTTTGAACATCCCAATCAGCAGAGAGAAAAAGCGGCCGGTATGAAAGAAAAAGCTATACAAATTCTTGGCAGGCTAAAATCCATGGCAAAAAAAGCTATTATTGCGGCCAAATCAAAGCTGTAACTAAAGACTACTGCTGCATTATGAAAAAGAAAGTATTGATAACAGGAGGATCGAGAGGGATCGGTTTAGCCATCGCGAGGAAGTTTTATGAGGGCGGATTTGAAGTGTTGATCTGCGCCAGAGGGGCAGAAGGCCTAGAAAAGGCAAAAGCGGAAATGCCTGATATCCATACTTTTCAATGCGATATCTCTAAAAGAGAAGAGGTACTAGCGTTCTGCGAAGCAGTGAATAAAAACTTTGGCGCTTTGGACTTATTGGTCAACAATGGGGGACAATATTTACAAGGCCATTTGCATCTGGCAGAAAATGTAGCCTACGAGCAACTTTTGCGTACGAATGTGGATAGTGCCTTTTATTTCACTAGAGAACTGATAAAACCCATGAAAGAGCGAAAGCAAGGGACAGTAGTGATGATGGCAAGTGTGGCTAGCTTAAAGGCCTATCAAGACGGTGGCCTTTACGGCTTTACCAAATATGCGATGATGGGTTTGGCACGTAACTTTAGAGCTGAATTAGCCAAAGAAGGTATCCGGGTGATTACGATCTTTCCGGGAGCAGTGAAGACCTCTAGCTGGGATTGGGCGGACATAGATGAGGCGAGATTTATCCCTGTGGAGGACATTGCAGAGTTGGTTTGGAGTAGTTTTCACCTCAGTGGTCGTACAGTAGTGGAAGATATTGTGGTGAGACCGAGCCTAGGAGACATTTAAGGGTAATTAAAAATACCCTAGGGTCTAAAATTTAAACGAAAACTATCTTTTTTACGTTAAACAAACTGGAAGAATGTAGTAAGGAATATGACGAAATGCATTCTTTTTTTGTGGACAGGGAGCACAGCTATGGTTGAATGTAGCACAATATTTGCGTATCTTTCTTATAGTATGTTGATAGGCCAAATTATGCCAAAACTGGCCTTGCAACCTGCGGATCAGATGGTTCAATCAATTGCGACTGCT
>CAZHOC010000452.1:0-5284 GCA_964534295.1 uncultured Bacteroidia bacterium
AGGCAAATGTCAGTCCTGAATTGACGATCTCCTTGTTGCCTAATCCGGTGCAAAACAGTCTGCAATTAGAAGGAGACCTAAGTGAATTCAACCAAATCGAGCTATATGACCTAAGCGGTCGCTTGGTCAAGTCTGCTTCTGCCCGCGCCAAGTTGAGTGTAGCAGAGCTTTCTCCGGGAATTTATCACCTAAGCCTTATCGGTGATTCCCGTCGTGAAACGCTCAAGTTTGTCAAAGAATAGTCTGGTTAGTAGATAATTATCAGGGATGGTCGTGAAGTGCGGCCATCCTTTTTTTATTCCTGCTGCGCAGAACGCTTGTCCTAAAAATAGGGTTAATCGTTCTGCGCAGCAGTAAAAAAAAGAACCACCCTCAATCCAAGGGTGGCTCATATTATATCTCATTAAAGGCTTAAACTAGATAGCCGCTTCTTGGTAGGCGCGGACTGTTTTGCCTTCATAATAATTCAAAAATGCTTGATTGACGACTCGGTTACCGCCTGGGGTAGGATAGTTTCCGGAGAAGTACCAATCCCCTAAGTGGTCAGGAATCGCTTTAGAAAGATTGGCCAATGGTTGATAGACAATTTCTATCTCTGGACCAAAATTTTCTGGGCTCACAATCTCAGTAATCTTAGCCGAGATTTCTACCTCACTAAAAGGTGCATAAATATCTTTGACCACATTGCGCTCGTGCATGCTGTTTTCGGACTTCATGCTGAGGATTTTGCGGTAGACACGATGAATCTCATCCTCAGTACCGCGGTCTTTATGCAGTTGAATAGCTGCCTGGAATGCAACTAATTTGCCAATCTGAGACATATCGATGCCATAGCAATCCGGGTAGCGAATCTGTGGAGCCGAAGAAACGATGACCACTTTGCGCGGCTTTAATTTCTCCAGCATGTGGAGGATACTGCGCTTAAGGGTCGTACCTCTGACGATCGAATCATCGATTAGCACCAAATTGTCCACATGATTGCGTACGATGCCACGAGTGATATCATAAACGTGAGCGACCAAATCATTGCGCGAGGAATCATCGGTAATGAAGGTTCGCATCTTGACGTCCTTCAAAATGACTTTCTCTACACGCATGCGCATGTTCATGATGCGAGTAAGGTCTTTTTCTTTGGCTTTGGGGCCAAGGGCTTTGACAAACTCGATCTTTTGCTCGTTGAGATGATTTTCGACCTCCTTGACCATGCCCCAGAAGGAGCTTTCGGCCGTGTTGGGGATATAGCCAAAGACAGTGTTGTCGAGATCGTGATCAATGGCGTCTAGCACCATCGGCGTTACCTCCTTACCGAGATTTTTACGCTCACGATAGATATCAACATCATTGCCACGGGAGAAATAGATACGCTCGAAGGAGCAGCTCAATTTCTTGCCTGGCTTGGTAAAGGCTTTGATTTTGATGTTACCAGTACCGCCTTTGACAGACATTACGTGGCCTGGTTCTAGCTCTTGCACATCATTGGGGTGCAAGTCAAAAACCGTGGTGATGGCAGCTCTCTCAGAAGCAGCCACCATAAATTCATCATTATGATAATAGAAGCATGGACGAATACCGTTAGGGTCTCTAGCAACAAAGGCATCACCGTTGCCGATGATACCTCCGATTACATAACCTCCATCCCAAATCTTGGCCACATTGCGCATGATCTTGGTGATGTTGATTTCTTCGGAGATCAGCTTGGCGATTTCGTTACGAGAAAATCCTTGCTTCTTAAATTTGTCGTAAAGGTGTTCATTAGCCGTTTGCAGGAAATGCCCAATCCTTTCCAATATCGTCTCGGTATCAGTTTGGTAGCGAGGATGCTGGCCTAACTCTACGAGCTTTTGGAAGATGTAATCCACATTGGTCAAATTGAAGTTACCTGCCAAGGCAAGGC
This sequence comes from uncultured Bacteroidia bacterium, assembly GCA_964534295.1. Taxonomy (GTDB): domain Bacteria; phylum Bacteroidota; class Bacteroidia; order J057; family J057; genus JBCAWW01. Next base: position 1,895 of record CAZHOC010000452.1, read on the forward strand.
TTCGATTTTGATACTCCGAATTGCGGATTACTGGATGGCAATGGCTGATGTCATACTCTCCGTGCGTACCATAGCGGAGGTGGCCCATCAAGACTTCACTGGCAAAGGGAAATCCTTGCTTGAGTAATTCTGCTTCACTATGATCAGCGGGATTGGCCTTATTAAATTCGGCTAGCTCCTGGTCGACTTCGGCAAATAACTTCGTCCAGGGAGAGGACTCGTTATTGCGCTTGCGGAACATGTAGCGCCGCCCAGGCTTAACGTTGAGTTTGACAGAAACTAAACCGGCGCCATCTTGCCCCCGATTTCGTTGTTTCTCCATCAAGAGGTACATTTTGTTCAGTCCCCACAGAGCAGAACCGTACTTCTCTTGATAATAATCAAGGGGTTTTAGGAGCCGAATGAGGCCAATGCCACATTCGTGTTTGATTGCGTCGCTCACGAATCGTATGAATTTAGGTTCAACTTATACAAAAATAAGCATTGTCTTAGGATAAAACGGAATATTTTTCCACAGGATTGTGGATTCCGTAAATTTTGTATCCTAAACAGTATTTTATGCATCTTTGATCTATGAAAACCGTACGCGTTCGAGACAAAGATTTTCGCCTTTTTCTCACGCCCCAACAAATCGAAACTCGTGTTCAAGAGCTGGCCGATACGCTTAATCAAGAGTATGTAGGTAAGCGTCCTATACTACTTCCAATCCTAAATGGAGCCTTTTTGTTTGCTGCAGACCTGATTAGACGCCTCAATGTCCAACCAGAATTGCAGTTTATTCGCGTCTCCAGCTATGGAAAGTCAATGCAAAGTTCTGGTAAAGTCGAACTTCTAGTTGGGCTAGATATCGACATAGAGGACCGCCATGTATTGATCGTAGAAGATATCGTAGATTCGGGACTTACCTTCGACTATGTTAAGGAGTATCTTACGCAAAAGAAAGCAGCTTCCGTGGAAATTGTCTCTCTGCTATTTAAGGAAGCCAACTTCAAAGGCAAAAACCTGCCGCGCTATGTAGGCTATAATATCCCTCCTGCTTTTGTCGTCGGCTATGGTTTGGATTATGCCCAATCTGGCCGTGAATTGGATGGAATCTACACCGTAGTGGAGGAAGAATAAATTTTTTTGAAAAAATATCTCCTGCTGGGCATAAATCTTTCTTTGCTTGAGTCTAAGGTAAGTATGCAGGCTTCTCTGTTTTTATGCCTGCTTCGCAGAACGCTTATCAAGTGCATTCGAATTCCGAAAAATCAACAAATCAAGAAATGAATTCTTTCCAGCAGTTATTCAAGACCGTAGGATTACTAACATTGATGCTAACTAGCTTTAGTCTCCTGCATGCCCAAGCTCCTCAAAGGGAAGGTGGTGAAAGACAAGGGCGTCGTGGGATGCGCAATATCGAGCCAGCCGAAATGGCTGAGCGCCAGACCGAGCGCATGACAGAAGACTTAGCGTTGAGCGAAGCTCAAGTGCCAGAAGTGCAAGCGGTCAATCTCGAGTTTGCAGAAATGATGAAAGCAGGCATGGAGGAAAACCGAGGCGATCGCCAAGCCATGATGGGTTTGATGACAGACATTCGCGCCAAGCGCATGAAGGCCATGAAAAAAGTCCTCAACAAAGAACAGTATAAAGCGTTCCGCAAAGCGGAAATCGAACGCCAAGAAGCTCGTCAAAATAGAGGTCCTCGTGGCGGTGGTCCTGGTGGTCCCGGCGGTCCAGGTGAAGAATAAAAGCTAGCACGACATGTATAGATATACCATTATTCTTTCCCTACTATTGATAGGGGGACTGAGCATGCTCTATGCTCAAAATAATGCCCAGCTAAGAGGCCAAGTCATCGCGGCTCAGGGCCAACAAAAGCTCAATAGTGCGAGCGTTTTGCTCATTAGTTTGCCTGATAGCACTCAAGAGGGGAGACTGAGTGATCAAGAAGGCAACTTCATCTTCCGTAATCAAAAAGTGGGCGATTATCTCCTGCGGATTGAGATGACGGGTTTTGACGTTCTGGAACAGAATATCAGCCTTTTCGCCGGTAAAAATGATCTAGGAACCTTAGAGTTAGAAAACAAAAGCTTTGGCTTAGACGAAGTCAAGATCGAAGCCGAACGCTCCATGGCTGAGCAAAAAGGCGATACTACCGAGTACAATGCTACGGCCTTTACTACCAACCCCGACGCTAATGCCCAAGATTTGATCGAGAAGATGCCTGGAGTAGTCGTGCAAAATGGGCAGGTGCAAGCCCAAGTGGAGCAGGTAACACAAGTCTTGGTGGATGGTAAGCAGTTTTTTGGCTCAGATCCCAATGCAGCCTTACAAAACCTACCGGCCGAAGTAATCCAATCTATCCAAGTCTATGACCAGCAAAGTGAACAATCTCAGCAGACAGGCTTTGATGATGGCAATACGACCAAGACCATCAATATTGTAACTAAAGTTGAGAGCCGCAACGGTACTTTTGGTTCTATTTATGCGGGTTATGGAGACCAGGAACGATACCAAGCCGGTGGTGCCGTAAATGTGTTTAAGCAAGACTTGCGTCTGTCGGTTCTAGGGCTCAGCAATAACATCAATAAGCAAAATTTCTCCGCCGAAGATTTGGTAGGAGTAGCGAGTGGAAGCGGTCGCCAAGGCCGTGGAGGTCGTGGAGGCGGTCGTTTTGGGGGAGGCGGTGATGCGTCCCAATTTACGGTCAGTGAGGACGGAGGGATTTCCACCACACATGCTTTTGGTCTCAATTATTCAGATGATTGGGGCGAGAAAGTGGAGGTGAGTGGTAGCTATTTTTTCAATTACTCTGACAATATCACCGATCAAGTACTAAAGCAACAGTTTTTGACGAGGGAAGGGAGTAGCGGCCAGATTTATGATGAGGAGCAGCTTTCCAATACGATCAATTATAATCACCGCTTCAACGCCCGCTTAGAGTATGATCTGACGGAGAAGAGTAGTATCATTTTTCGGCCAAGGGTGAGTGTACAGCAAAATACAGGTGCGGATTCTACCTATGGGCAAACCAGTTTTAATACGAATATTCTTAATCTTTCTGATAACATTTTTGCGGCTGATTTGAGCGGCTACCAACTCAATGGAGACCTTTACTATCGGCAGCGTTTCAAGAAGCGAGGACGTTCGATTTCGGTGGGGATCCGGCCTCAGTACAAAGTGCAGGACGGAGATAATGAGTTACTTTCGAGTCTGACTTATTTTACGGAGCCTGCTTCGCAGAACGTTTTAGATCAGCAATCGAGCCTTGATACCAAGGCTTTTACTTTCTCGACCAATGCACGCTATACAGAGCCTTTAGGCCTAAGGGCGCAGCTTCAACTGTCTTATGAATATGCCCCTCAGTTTCAAGATTCTGACAAGCGTACTTATAACTACAATGAGTTA
>CAZHOC010000453.1:0-5281 GCA_964534295.1 uncultured Bacteroidia bacterium
ACACCATCCATACCTTAGTATATGATGGCGATCCTAATAGCCCGAACTTCTTAGACCTAGCAGTAGTTCAGTTTGGAGTAACCACTGGTGTAGATGTACTGACTATAGTAGGAGCCAACGGACTATGTGCCTCTCTTGATGTAGCAGGTGCAGGTGTACATGTACAGGATTGTGTCGCAGATGCGGGTAGCTTAACTATTGATCAAGATCCAGTAATCCTTGCAAATGGTTCTGCTACTGTTTCAGCCACTCCTGATGGCAACATCAACGTACCAGCTGGTTACAGTGTAATCTATGTGTTGACCGAAGGTCCTAACCTCGTAATCGAGCAAGTATCAGCAACACCGAGTTTCACCGTAAATACTTCTGCTGATTACACCATCCATACTTTGGTTTATGATGCTGATCCAAACAGCGGAAACTTCTTAGACCTCTCTGTGGTACAGTTTGGAGTGACCACTGGTGTAGATGTACTGACACTAGTAGCAGCCAACGGACTATGTGCTTCTCTTGATGTCGCAGGTGCAGGTGTTCATGTACAAAATTGTACAGCAGATGCAGGTACGATCACCATCGATCATAACCCAGTGCATTTAAGCAATGGCACAGCAACTGTTTCGGCTACTCCTGATGGCAATGTTGTGATCCCAACTGGATACAGTGTAATCTATGTGTTGACCGAAGGGCCAAACCTCATAATCGAGCAAGTATCTGCCACGCCGAGCTTTGTAGTCTCTGACTCTGGTAGCTTTACCATTCATACCTTGGTGTACGATGGTAATCCTAACAGTCCGAACTTCCTTGACCTATCGGTGGTTCAATTTGGTACTACCACTGGAGTAGACGTACTAAATCTCGTTGCAGCAAATGGACTCTGTGCCTCTCTTGATGTCGCAGGTGCGCCTGTACACGTAATTGATCCAAATGGCCTTTTAGGTTTCACCGCTGCGCGGAACGCTTGGAATGTTACCTTGGATTGGTCAGTAGGAAATACCATCATGGGCCAGTCTTATACTCTAGCCCGTAGTCTTGATGGTGTTGCTTATCAAGTAATCCATAATGTGGAAGAAGTTGAGACAGGAATAGCAGTTAAAGACTATCAGTATGTGGACAATACCCCTTACAATGGTTGGAACTACTACAAGATCAGTCATTATGATGTGGATGGTGTATTTATCTCCGAGTTGAAATTAGATATTTATTTCACTCCGGCGACTACGCCTACGCTCTCAGTATTCCCGAACCCTGCCACTAACATTCTGAATCTAACTCGAGTTGATAATCTAGATGATCCTACTCAAGTCATCATTACCAACCTCAACGGTCAGAAAGTGATGCAAGTAAATAATATGCTATATGGTGGAGAGACTGTTACCATCAATGTAAGTGCCTTACCAGCTGGACTTTACCAGGTCGTAATGTACGATGCACAAGGCAACAGAATTTCGGCCACTAAACTACAGGTCAATTAAGACTAACCTCCGTTTTCCTCAAGCCCGACTTCTTACGAAGTCGGGCTTTTTAATTTCTGACAATGCTCATTTACCCCCCAAAGAAATGCAAGCGTTCACCGAAGGTGTATATATGAAGATGAGTTTTTAGTCAGCCCTCTCCGCGGAACGCTCACCCTATCCCAATGCAGTTCAATCAGTAAACATCAATTGTGTGGGAATTTTAGCTCATGAATCAGCAATGCAAGGAGGTGTTAGCCTTGATATGCCTGCTTTTACTTTTGCGTAGTATTGAACCAAAAATGGGAGTCAGTTTATAAATAACTAACTCCCATTAATTTTAGATTCTTATTTAACTGCTTACCTCGCCCCAGCTTTAAACTTCGCGATGGCGCTTCGGCTAAATTCTGACAGAACCAACTTACCACTCATGGCGGCTCGTTCCATCAAAAGCTCGTCCCAATGCTCTGTACCTAACCAAAAGTTGGCCTTAAGAGCACTCATAGCTTCTGGATTAGATTTGGCAAGTTTTTGGGTAAGCGTTTCGATGGCCTCGTCCATTTCTTCTGCACTGTCGTAGACATTGGCGTAAAGTCCTTTTTCTTTGGCCCATTCGGCCGAACGCCAGCTCGTAGCGTCTATCGCCAACTGAGACATAGCCGAAGTACCGATTTTGCGTTCGACCGCAGGTCCGACTACAAAAGGACCAATCCCAATCGCTAGCTCACTCAACTTGATTGCAGCAAATTTAGTGGCGAAGGCATAGTCTACGGCTGAGGCAACTCCCACCCCACCCCCAACAGCTTTGCCTTGTACCCGACCAATAATAAACTTGGGGCACTTACGGCAAGCATTGATCACATTGGCAAATCCGGAAAAGAAGGTCTTGCCTGCGGCCTCATCTTCTATCGCCACTAGCTCATCAAAGCTAGCGCCCGCACAAAAGGTCCGGTTTCCTTCGCTTTTCAAAACGATGACCTTGATAGCGTCATCCGTTCCGCAACGCGTGATCTCTTCTGCCAATGCCGCTAAGAGCTTGCCTGGCAGTGAATTGTGAGAAGGATGAAAAAAACTGATGGTTCCTACCCCATCCTTTATATCGAGGCTTACATGCCCTTGGGTTCTTCTATCTTCACTCATGATTGATCGTGTTTTTTGACCATAGTAAGGATGGTAGCGATAGCAACGGTTTCATCATCATCGTCATAGACATCTACCAACCATTTGACGATCCCTTTGGCGATATCTTCCGGATCGCGCTTTTCTTGGTCAATTTTTTCTTTACAGGTAAACCTTACTCCAATGGTGGTACCGGGATAAACTGGCTTAGTAAAGCGACATTCGTCGATACCATAATTAAGTAACACAGGGCCTTTTTTTGCATCGACAAAGAGTCCCGCAGCTTTGGCCAAGATAAAATATCCGTGCGCAACGCGTCCTTCAAAGATGGTGCCTTCCAGCGAAGTCTCATCCATATGGGCATAAAAATGATCCCCACTCACATTGGCAAAATTGACAATATCGGTCTGCGTCACGGTATGCTTGGCCGTAATCAAAGTCTCTCCAACCTGCACATCTTCAAAATGCTTGCGGAAAGGATGGATATCGGTTTCATTTTGCTTACCACCATATTGATATTGATTGGTAATGGCCGTGATAGAGCTTGGCGTACCTTGGATGGCACAACGTTGCAAATAGTGCATCACGCCTCGCATACCCCCCATTTCTTCACCTCCACCGGCACGACCGGGACCACCGTGTACCAATAAGGGCATCGGAGAACCATGACCCGTACTTTCTTTGGCCGACTCGCGGTTGAGCACCAAGATACGTCCGTGATGTGAGGCTGCGCCTAACACATAGTCTCGGGCGATTTGATCATCAAAAGTGGTGATGGAACTTACCAGCGAGCCTTTACCCATCTGCGCCAATGCAATGGCATCATCCAATGATTTGTAAGGCAAAATGGTACTCACGGGGCCAAAGGCCTCGATTTCATGAGAGCGTTGCTTATTAAATGGATCATCATTGCGGAGCAATACTGGCGCCATAAAGGCCCCTTTGTCCCATTCAGCTCCTACCGCGTCCATCTCCGCATCCAGATCGCCATAGACGATTTCACATTCTTCGGCTAGCTCTTGTACTCGGCGTCGTACCTCTTGGACTTGTTCTTTGTTGATGAGCGCACCCATGCGAACGCTTTCCTCTGTCGGGCTACCAATGGTGGTCTTATCAAGCTGCTTGGCGAGGGCGATTTGTACATCTTCTACCAAGTTTTCTGGCACTATGATGCGGCGAATGGCAGTACACTTTTGACCACATTTGGAGGTCATCTCTCGTCGTACCTCTTTGATGAAGAGATTAAATTCTTCCGTTCCGGGAACGGCATCCTCTCCTAAGATCGCAGCGTTCAGAGAATCTGCCTCCATCGTAAAAGGAACCGCTTCTTGGATGATGCGGGGATGCGCCTTAAGTAATCTTCCTGTATCAGCCGAACCTGTAAAGGTGACGATATCTTGATCGGTAACAGATTCTAAGATGCCTACTCCGGAACCGGTAATCAATTGCAGAGAACCTTCTGGTAAAATACCAGAACCAATGATGTCTTTTACCATGGCTTCGGTAAGGAAGGAAGTCTGCTCAGCCGGTTTGACAATAGCAGGTACCCCAGCCAACCAATTTACTGCACACTTTTCTAGCATGCCCCAAATCGGAAAGTTAAAGGCGTTGATATGAATAGCAACTCCACGCTTTGGCACCATGATATGATGCCCAATAAAGGTTCCCTCCCGTGAGAGATTCGCAAACTCTCCATCTACATAATAAGGCTCATTGGGAAAGCGCTTGCGTAGACTGGCATAGGCAAAAAGATTGCCAATTCCCCCATCAATGTCCACCCAGCTGTCGCTTTTGGTAGCACCGGTTTGATAGGAGATGGGATAATAGGTCTTGCGACGCTCATGCAGAAACAAAGCGAGTTTTTTGATCATCTGCCCGCGCTCTTGGAAGGTCATTTTCCGTAGCGCGGGATTACCAACAGAGCGAGCATAGGCCATCATTTCGGCAAAGTCAAGGCCTTCGCTACCGGCAGTATAGATTACTTCACCAGTGATGGCGTGATACTGAGGGATACCATCGCCAGCGTGATCTTGCCATTGGCCGAGGGCGTAATTTTGAAGTTTAGTTGCCATTTATTCGGGGAGTTCGAGGATTGGGGTTTAGAATGATGTACGCTATACTCTTTCTAAAATGGTGGCATAGCCTTGGCCGACTCCAACACAAAGGGTAACGAGGGCGTATTGCTTTTGCTGCTCATGAAGTTCGATAGCGGCGGTTTGCAAGATGCGAGAACCTGTCATACCCAAGGGATGACCGATGGCAATAGCACCGCCATTAGGGTTGATACGCGGATCTTCGGCATCTAATCCCCATGCTTGCAAGCAAGCGAGTACTTGAGCGGCAAAGGCTTCATTGATCTCGATGATATCCATCTGATCCATCGTCAAACCTGCTTTTTCAAGTGCTTTGTTAGAGGCCTGTACGGGGCCAATGCCCATGATGCGTGGCTCTACTCCTACTACCGCAGAACTTACGATCCGAGCCATAGGCTTTAGACCATAGCGTTCGGCGGCTGAGTCGGAAGCTATCAACAAAGCACCCGCACCGTCGTTGAGGCCGGAAGCATTACCGGCGGTAACAGAACCACCTTCTTTTTTGAAAGCGGGTCGAAGTTTGGCCAAAACCTCGGTTGTGGTGGTAGGACGCAAGAATTCGTCTTGATCGAAGATCAAATCTTCTGCCTCCATGGAGGCCTAAGTCCAAAATTAGAG
>CAZHOC010000454.1:0-5272 GCA_964534295.1 uncultured Bacteroidia bacterium
CCTATCAATTTGACCGCATAAGGACAGATACAGCTTCGCTGAACGCATTAGCTATCTTCTTGGGGGATGTTTTTGAGCAGTCCGAATTATTTAACTACGACTATCTTCATTGGCAATATGTGGCAAACCCAGAGGGAGAGGTTGTGGGTTTTACTGCTTCGCAGAACGCTCAGCTTGCTGCCCAGTATGCACTTCAACCATTCCGCGCCATAATTGAGGGTAGAGAAGTAGCCTGCCTGCTTTCGCTCAACACAGCTACCAGCTCAGCGCATAGGGGCAAAGGCCTCTTTACCCAACTAGCGGAGCGAAGCTTTGATTTAGCACGCGAGCTAGGCTATGAATTGATCGTTGGCGTAGCCAACGCCAATAGCATGCCCGGCTTCATCAATAAATTAGGCTTTAAAAGCTTAGGACCACTAGCGGTCCGTTTAGGCTTTGGACCTTTAGGGAAAAAAGAAAATGGTCGCGAGCCCCAATACCGGCGACTTTGGTCCCAAGAGAGTCTTGCTTGGCGAGTCCAAAAACCTAAGGCTCAATATTACCTAAGGGGCAATCAAATCATGCTTCCTACCAAATATCCGCAAATTGCTGCCAATCTTGGTCAATTTTCCGCCTCACATCTAACGCTGGCAAGACCGAGCAAAAGCTTATTCAAGCTTTATCTTGGGCTTGATCCCAATCTAAAATTTGGCTGGCGATATTTTAACATTCCCCTAAAGTTACGCCCCTCCCCTCTTCATTTTATTTACAAAAGTCTTGGGGAACAGGAAATTGTCCTCAGGCAGGAAACTACCCTTTTTCAAGCATTAGATTTTGATGCTTATTGATTATAGCATCTATAGCATCCTATAAAAATTTAACTTACTTTAGCGACTCTTTAACTCAGCACATCACATATTAAGACACAAGTATGGCACAAATCAAAGGGCTAGAAGGCCTCACTGACGCTCAAATCAATACAGAATTAGATCGCGGTGCGAAATTCGTGGTATTCGAATACTGTATCTCTATCATTGTCATGACCTTCAGAAGAGGGACCGACATCTATTTTATCAAATCAGACGAATCCGCAGTCACCAAAGGGATTGGTTGGTCCTTATTGACCTTCTTCCTAGGTTGGTGGGGTATTCCTTGGGGACCCATTTATACCATCGGTTCTCTTTACACCAATTTTAGCGGTGGCAAAGATGTTACCCAAGAGATCGTCAATTCCGTCAGAGCACAAGCAGCCTAAAGAAGGCAGAATAACGAATACTGAACGCCCAATGACGAATTTCCAATTAGTAATATTGGATATTTGTCATTGGGCATTTTACGCTATTTCCCAACCGACCATTTGAAAACATGAGTGAAGAAGAAAACCGAAGCGAACAAAATATCTACAGATATAATCCTGATGATGCGGCTCCATTTGAGGGTGTAAGTGGAGAGGAATCAAATATTGAATTGATTTCCGATCATATTGAGCGTCATATCGGAGAGATTGATTCCGTATTTCATGAGATTATCTCTGACAAGGTGCATCTAGATGTGCATTGGGTAAAACCCAGCGAGGAAAGGCCTTTCCACACTTTGCTGACCACCGGCATGAGCGATAGGCCCATGTCGGTGCCTGAAGGCATGGAAGAATTTAAATATGCGGAATTATGCATCATGCTTCCTGAGTCTTGGGGCATAAATGATAGCAAGTTTGAAACCATGGAAAAGGTATTTGAGGGAGAGTTTTATTGGCCGGTGTATTGGTTAAAGTTCTTGGCACGCTTCCCCCATAATTACCATACATGGTTGGCAACAGGCCATACTCTGCCCAATGGAGAAGAGGCAGCCCCATTTGAAGAACATACCCGATTAGGCTGTATGCTTTTAGTGCCTCCCTTCTCCTTTCCCGAGGCTTTCCATGAATTAGAGGTATCCCCAGAAAAGAAAATCAAATTTTACTGCCTCGTTCCGATTTACCGAGAGGAAATGGATTATAAATTGGCCAATGGACTAAATGCCCTCCTTGATAAGATGGAGAAAATTGGGATATCTGACGTGGTAGAAATCAATCGTCCAAACGTTTGCAAGAAGAAAGGATTTTGGGGCTTATTTAGCTGATTAAAGAAGCTAGATCATTTCGTTCCGCGAAGCGGCCTTATTTCAAAATATCTCTAATAATCTTAAGGTGATGCTCAGTATGTATCTCTAAAAATCGTATGCTCTGATCGCGATTGAGTACTCCAAATACGGGGTGCTTGAAATTGGCGTTGATGGGCAGGGCTTTAAGCTTTTCGATATTACCTCTGGCTTCTTCCAGCTGCTTGTTAATGTCTGCAACCAAAATTTCTTCAGGTGGCAGTACAGATTTTGGCGACTTGCCTACGCCTCTGGGCATAGCACCAGCGAAGTAAACCGCTGATCGGGTGAGATTATAGTTTTTCTTGTATTGACTTGGTTCGGATTTCCGCAGGGCGGAATAAATACCATTAATCACCTTGAGACCATGATCGAGATGCCAAGCCACTGAAACTTTAGAAACAGTAGTATCGATAGCATCCTTGGCAGGAATATGGGACTCCCATTCAAGGAGCTTATTTTGAATCTTTGTAGGCACTTTGAGGTTTCGTTGGGCAGTCCAAGCTGTATAGGCGAGCAGGACAGCAGCGAGTAGTAATATATAAAAAGGCGTTTTTTTCATGCTCAGAAGGAGAACTTTTAGGCGTCAACAAGGACTCCGTTTTAACAAACGATACTCCCCCTGTTTTTTGAATTCTCTAATGGAAATACCCGTATACTTTTTAAATGTTTTGGACAGATGGCTCACATCTGTAAAACTGAGCTCATCCGCGATTTCAGTCAGCGTATAATCAGAATTAAGTAGGCGAATTTCAACCAACTTCAATTTTGCTTTTATGATGTACTCCCTCAAGGGCATATTGACCTTCTTGCGAAAGAACTCACTTAAGTAAGTGGGTGAAATCAAAAACTGCCGGGCCAAGTGATCGATCTTTAAAAGGCGAGAATCGGCTATATGCTCATTGATGTAACTGAGGATTTTGGTGATCCGTTCATCTGGCTCACCTTGAGTTTCGATTTCAAAAAAGCTGCTCTGGCGAATGTTTCGCAGCAAAATCTCCAATATGCTGGTCATAAAACTTTTGATCAAAGCAGCTGAGCCACTACTATAATTTTGATTTTCCTTGAGAATCAAATCGATCAAGGTATAAATATGCTGACGATCTAATTCAGAGTGAATAATATCACCCGGAAGCTGATTATAGTTAGACAAAATATAGGCTGCTTCTTTAAACCATTCGTATTGGTTTACTGCCTCGCGGGTATTGGCTTGGAAGAAGTCTGAGGTAAATTTCAGGAAGACAAATCGGGTCTTCTTATCAATATTAAAGGAATGACACTTCAAGGGTGGAAGCAAAAACATACTCCCGCTTGCGTAGCCATATTCATTATAATTGATGCATTGGGTCCCCTCCCCCTCTTTGATCAGCACCAACTCAAAAAAGTTGTTTTTGACTGGACGCTGCCGCCAATGCGCCAGCTCTATTTCTTGTACTTCGAAAGGTTTATACGCCTCTAATACCTGCATACTTATTGATTATGGAGAGATATTTAGCCATAAAGCGCCAAAATTTAAAGCAAACCACCAAATTAACCTTTATTTATACCAAATATTCCTTTATAAATACCTAAAACTACTACAAAAGGAAGCGCATCTTTGTTTCAAAACATAGATGATCTCTTATGAAAGCGATAGGTTATAAAATAGCAGGCCCCATAAACGCCAATGAGGCACTAGAAGAATTTGAAATAGCAGCCCCTAGCCTAGGTCCCAAAGACCTACTTGTTGAGGTAAAAGGGATTTCAGTCAATCCTGTAGATGTAAAAGTAAGAGCCAGTATGTCCCCGGAGACTGGCCACAAAATCATCGGTTATGATGCGGCTGGGATCGTCAAGGAAATAGGTTCAGAGGTCAGCAAGTTTAAGGTGGGTGATGAAGTCTTTTATGCGGGCGATTTTACCCGTCCGGGTACAAATTCTGCTTTGCATGCTGTGGACGAACGTATTGTGGGTAGCAAGCCCACTTCCTTAGCTTTTGCGGAAGCTGCAGCCTTACCTCTTACCTCCATTACCGCGTGGGAGATTTTGTTTGATTGCCTTGGCGTAACTGAAGGAGGTGGTCAAGGAGAAAGTATCCTCATCATTGGTGGCGCGGGAGGAGTGGGCTCTATATTGATTCAGCTCGCCAAAAAGCTAAGCAATTTGACCGTGATCGCCACCGCCTCGCGACCTGAAACCATCGCTTGGACCCAAAAGATGGGAGCCGACCATGTCATTAACCATCACCATTCATTAGTCGAGCAATGCCAAGAGCTGGGGTTGGTGCCTAAATACGTAGCTTCTCTTTCGGGTACAGAGGGACATTTCCCGGCTATCGTTGAGCTCATCAAGCCCAGAGGACATATCGCTATCATTGATGATCCAAAAGAAATTGATATTCGAGCGATCAAATTAAAAGCTTTGAGCTTTAGTTGGGAGTTTATGTTTACTCGATCCATGTTCGAAACAGAGGATATGGACTACCAGCACCAACTACTCAATCGCGTCTCCCAGCTAATAGACGAAGGCATCTTAATTCCCACTGCAAGACAAAACTTAGGTAAACTAAGTGTCGAAACCCTCAAAGAAGCACATATTCAGCAAGAGAGTGGCAAAGCCATTGGCAAAAATGTACTTGAAGGATTTTAAGCCCCTTCTGGGACTTTTTACATCAAAAATTTAGTCTGGTGAAATCATTTGAACCCATCAATCGAGCCTACAATAGCGTTTTCCAAGCAGGAAAACTGAGCGTAGGCATAGTGGTGCCCATCGAGCATTATCCCAATGGTCCTGTGCCAAGCATGCAGCATCATGTCGAGCGGGTCCAACTAGTTGAACGCTTAGGTTTCAAAGCCATTTGGCTGAGAGATATCCCTTTCAATGTACCGAGTTTTGGCGATGCGGGTCAGACTTATGATCCTTTTACTTATCTCGGCTTTTTGGCCGGGCAAACGAAGGAGATTGGTCTTGGCATAGCAAGTATTGCCTTGCCTCTACATCATCCCTTACATATAGCCAAGTCTGCTGCGACTATCGATCAGCTATCTGACGGAAGGATGATCCTGGGAATTGCTTCAGGCGACCGCTTTGACGAATATCCAGCCATGGGCATTGATTATGAAAGTCGGGGAGAAGCGTTCCGCGAAGCGGTAGCCTACCTCCGAAAAAGCCAGGAAAG
>CAZHOC010000455.1:0-5271 GCA_964534295.1 uncultured Bacteroidia bacterium
GTACGGTTTTGTGCCTGAGGCCAAGCGTTCCCGTAAAGGGTAGAAACCTTCTCCAACAACAGACGCCCGATAGTAGCGTCGAGATCATTGCCTTCGAGGGTGCGCCCTTCGGCCTTGACAAAAGCCTGCAAAGCGGCGGCTGTGCCTTGATCCAAGGTACCATGTGCGCCCACATTGGCAAAATTCATCAGCTCCCCATAACCCAAAGCATTGAGCATGGCTTGCATACCGCGAATGGCATTTTCATCTGCTGTAGCCACCGCATAGGGTGCCATTTGATTGACTTTGAGGGCTTCCCAGAGTCGTACCATATGTGTAAGTAACTGATAGCGATCGAGCATAAGCTTTGCCGTAGCCGTATCGACTACTTCGCCATTGCCTTGGAGGCCGTTCTTTTGTAAGAAGGCTGCTACCGCTTTGGTGGTTCCTCCTCCATAATCCCCATCTGCCCGATACTTATCCCAGCCTAGCTCCTTGCCAAAACCGAGTTTGAAGAGCAGCACTTGCAGTGAGCGGATAGAATGCTTGACGGTAGACTTTCGGTATAAGACGCGATCGGCCACATTGGCCTGGACGAGAGAAGCAATGGATTCTTGATACAACATAAGAGGGGGTCTTTGGCTAAAGATCAGACTTGGAGGGTGAAAGTTGAAACTAAAGATAAATCAAGGACAGTCCAACGAGCAAGGGTAATTTCCCCCTTTCGGAAATTAGCGTAATATCCCCTATCTTGATCAGCCTCTTAGGTGCCTAAAGCCTATTTTTTATCAACAGAACCCCTATGAAGCTCTACACGAAAATTTTGATCGGCATGGTCGCCGGTATTGTCGTTGGTTACATTTACAATCTTGCTGGTATTGGCGACTTTACGGTTTATACCGATTGGATTGGCAAAATCTTTATCAATCTGGTCAAAATGGTCGTGGTGCCATTGGTAGTGGTTTCTTTGATATTGGGGGCGGCAAGCTTGGGTGATATCCGCAAAGTAGGCAAGATGGGAGCCAAGGCTTTTGGCTTCTTTATGTTTACCACCGCTGTCGCGGTAACGATAGGTCTTGGTGTCGGCAACATCCTTGCTCCAGGTGAAGGCTTGCCAGAAGACAAGAAGACAGTACTCATGGCTGAGTATGGCGATGACGCCAGTAAAAAGACCCAAAATGACGATGCTGAAAGCTTCAAAAAAGAGTTTGCCGAAAAAAGCACCGCCGAAAAGTTATTTGATCTCCTCATAGACTTTGTCCCCACTAACCCTCTCAAGGCCATGGCCGAAGGGCAGATGCTTGGGGTAATCTTTTTCTCCCTCTTTTTGGGGATCTGTATTACGATGATTGATCCGGGCAAAGCCAGCTCTCTAATCAGGGCCTTTGATGGCCTCAATGATGCGGTCATCAAAATGGTAACCCTAGCCATGGAAACCGCCCCTTATGGCGTATTTGCCTTGATGATTGGGGTAGTGGCGAAGCTGGGGCTGGATATCCTAGGACCATTGGTTATTTATGGGGTGGCCGTCTTGATAGGTTTGATCCTCCACGTAGCGATTACCCATAGCAGCTTTATCTTTTTCTATACCAAACAAAGCCCGCTACTCTTTTTCCAAGCGATCAAAGAAGCAGTGGTGATGGCCTTTAGTACGAGTTCTTCGAGCGCTACGCTACCGATTAGTATGAACCTTGCCCAGACCAATCTAGGGGTCTCTAAGCAGGTGAGTAGTTTTGTATTGCCGCTAGGCGCAACGATCAATATGGATGGTACGGCCTTATACCAAGCCGTGGCAGCGCTCTTCATTGCGCAGGTATTTGATATCCAGCTCGACATGCTCCAGCAGCTGACGATTATTCTGACAGCGACTTTAGCCTCAGTGGGAGCCGCGGGGGTACCGGGAGCCGGCATGGTTACTTTAGCTTTGGTATTGGGTCTTGTGGTGCTCAATGCCTGCCAAGATAAATTCCCGGAAGAAGGAATCGCCTTAATCTTTGGACTTGACCGCATTCTTGATATGTGCCGTACAGTAGTCAATATTTTTGGCGACTTGACTCTTACTATGGTGATGGCAAAATCAGAAGGCGAAAGCATCGACATCAGACTCGATCGAGATGTAATTCCGGGTTAATATTTTAATGAACTTTCGGGCTTGGGAATCGTTATTCAAACGGATAACGAAAGATATATATGTCCGAACAGAAGAATACGCAAGATAAAATACCTACTTCCAAGATTTCTCGTGCCGGTCGCTTTGTCAAGACGGGCTTCAAAGTGGGCGGCAATTATGCCAAACACTATGCAAAGAAGCTCGTCAATGGTGATGCCGATAAAGATGCATTAGATCAGAAAAACGCGGAAGATATATACGAGAGCCTGAGTACCATGAAGGGGAGTGCGCTCAAAGTGGCGCAGATGCTCAGCATGGACAAAGGTGCTTTACCGGCAGCCTATGCCAATCAATTTTCTCAAGCGCAGCACAAAGCGCCTCCTTTGTCAGGCCCGCTGATCGTCAAGACTTTTCGCAAGTACTTCGGCAAAGCACCCAGCGAGCTCTACGACAAATTTGAGATGCAGGCCGCTCATGCCGCTTCCATTGGGCAGGTACACAGAGCTTTCAAAGGCGATAAGACCCTAGCGGTAAAGATCCAATATCCTGGCGTTGGCGACAGCGTGCTCTCTGATCTCAAGATCGTACGCCCTATTGCTCGCAGGATGTTTGGCTGGAAGGACTCCGAAATAGAAATCTACTTCGAAGAAGTCAAAGCTAGGCTAGTCGAAGAGACCGATTATGACTTAGAGCTTGAGCGCTCCCAGTTTATCTCTGAGAAAGCGGCTCATATCCCGAACCTAGTATTTTCAAACTACTATCCAGACTTGTCTTGCGACCGCATCATTTCCATGGATTGGTTGGATGGCCTACATATGGATGAGTTTTTGGAGACCAATCCTTCACAGGAGATTCGCGACTCGATCGGGCAGGCCCTTTGGGACTTTTACAACTTCCAGGTACACGAGCTACGTATCATGCACGCTGATGCACATCCTGGCAATTTTTTGTTCAGACAGGACGGTTCCGTAGGAATCTTGGATTTTGGTTGCGTAAAAGAAATATCTGATAGCTTCTATAAGAGCTACTTCAAACTGCTCAATCCTAAGGTACTGGAAGATGACGATGCCTTCCTCGAAGGCGCTCGAGCCGCTCAGATCATCTTGGATAGCGATACCCCCAAAGAGATCGCCACTTATAGCGAAATCTTCAGAGAGGCGCTGCAAATGGTTACTAAGCCTTTTCACGCCGATAACTTTGACTTCGGAGACGATGTCTTTTTTGATGCGATTTACGAATTTGGTGATCGTATGGGCCGTAATCCCGCTATGCGCAACTCTGCTCCGCGTGGCGACAAAGACGGATTATACATGAACAGAGCCTATTTCGGCCTTTTTTCTATCCTCAACAAGCTCAAGGCCAAGGTAGAAACCAAGCGTTATATGCCCGCCTTTGACTAGGGAGGGAAGCTAGAATAAAAATCGCCCAATGTCCCATTTTGAAGGGGATATTGGGCGTTTTGCTATTGGAGGGCTCTTTTAGGGGGTTACCGCTTCACGGAACGCTTATCCCTTGCACGCGACAAGGCAGTGCCTTGTCGCAACCGCAGCCTAAGGATAAGCGTTCTGCGAAGCAGTAAAGCCAAAAAAGATACCGGATATGCTCGTGCCTCACATTCCGGCATGACAGCTTTCTTTATTGCCAGAGGCTTAAAAAACTTCAAAACGTCATCCCAGCCGAATGAATGAGCCTAAAGCGAATTCATCGAGCAGGGATCTTGAAAGACAAGCGTTCTGCGAAGCAGTGAAGCAAAAAAAGATACCGGATATGCTCGTACCTCACATTCCGGCATGACGGCTTTCTTTATTGCCAGAGGCTGAAAAAAACTTCAAAACGTCATCCCAGCCGAATGAATGAGCCTAAAGCGAATTCATCGAGCAGGGATCTTGAAAGACAAGCGTTCTGCGAAGCAGTGAAGCAAAAAAAGATACCGGATATGCTCGTACCTCACATTCCGGCATGACGGCTTTCTTTATTGCCAGAGGCTGAAAAAAACTTCAAAACGTCATCACAGCCGAATGAATGGGCCTAAAGCGAATTCATCGAGCAGGTATCTTGAAAGATAAGCGTTCTGCGAAGCAGTAAATACCCAAAAATCCTTCCTCACTCGGCATTTGGCGTTCGAAATTCGACAAAAAAAAAGCTCCCGGCCAAAGGTGGGAGGCCGGGAGTACAATAGAAGGGAGGATAGAGAAAAGTTGGACCTTTTTATAGGATAAGCATCACTTTGCCACGCTGGCTCATCTTACGGCCATTGGGCGTCTGATAGCTGATAATCCAGACGTAAGCTCCTTCGGGAGCAATCTCGCCTTCATAAGAGCCATCCCAGCGTTGGTCAACGCGATCGCTTTCCAAGATCAGTTTGGAGGCGCTATCATATATGCGCATCGAAAACTGCTCCGGTTTACATTTATATTGAAGTTGAAAATAGTCGTTTACACCGTCGCCATTAGGAGAAATAGCGGAAGGAATATATGAGATACAAACGGGTTGCTTAACGTTTGTAGTGTTTACAGGAGTTGAAATCGTAATGACAGGTGAACAAAGCAAAAACCAAAGGACAAGACCTATAACCTGTTTCATTTGTGGCATCAAAAAGAACGTTTAGAAACTAGCGTAATTGTAAGGGGTGTTGTTTAATTACACTACAAGAATACGGAAGGAGAGGGGCGAAATCTAGGCTTTTGCGCTGAACGGCAGATATAGCCGTCTGAATGAACCTGAATCAAAGACTATACGGGTAATCGTAACTCTACTTGGGTCCCAAGCACTTCTCCAAGCTCACTTTTTCGCTCACTAAATATGAGGCTTGCTTTGGGGGAATAGTGATGCAGTCTAGAACGCGTAATTTCCACTCCACGCGACGTATGGGCCGATTTTTTAACAAATTGTGAGGAAAACACACCGGGTCCATTATCATCAATACGTATACGTAAAGTCTCTACGTCGAGCATTTTTAATTGGACGTGAACCCAACCTTCGGTCTTGCTTTGCGCGATGCCATGCCAGATAGCATTTTCGACAAATGGCTGCATCAACATGGCCGGAATCATAATTTCCTCAGTGTCGATGTCAGGAGCAACTTCTAGTTTGTAAGACATCTTATCGCCAAAGCGCAATTGCTCCAAGTCGAGATAAATCTGCAGACGATCCAATTCTTCATCCAAAGCTGTCAAAGGCTT
>CAZHOC010000456.1:0-5265 GCA_964534295.1 uncultured Bacteroidia bacterium
CAATCCATGCGAAACCTATCAGGAAGCGCAGGACTGTATTAACTACGATAATGAAGGTGAATCTTAATTCGACATAAATTTTTCTTGTAGTAACTCCACCTCATAGTGGAAATTGTCGTCCAACACCATAGGCCCGTAATGTCTACTTACCGCAGTGAGCGTCAAAGTAGAACCTTTTTTATGGAGACGGACAAATAGTTTAATAATTCTCGCTTCTGTTATGGCGGTATAACAAGTGACATTTTCATTGGTCGTGATACTTACAGAACCACGGCTAATCACCTGCATATACTCCATGCAATTTCTCTGTACACTGGCAGCATCTTTCTTCTCCGCGTAATTTCGAGTAACGGTAGTCGCGTAAAGTGCTCCATTTTCAAAAGCATATTCTACGTGCTTATTTTTATCAAGATAAGCGCGCAAGCTATGCAAAGAATCATCTTCCTGTACAGCCGTGACGTATTCCTTGGCATAAAGGAAGTCTTTTACCTGTTCAGTAGTCTGCCCAAATGGAACGAATAAGTTATTTTGCCCTTCAAGAAGGCTCAGGCTACAACACAGGAAAATCAGGGTAAAAATCTGCTTCATAGGATACTTTTTGAATGGCAGAAATATTTATTTTCCTTAATGTGTATAAAGAACGAGCTAATTCAATATAGAATTAAACCAACAGAAAACGAATTGGAAGAAAAATTTTATTGTCTCAAAAATCCAACATTTACCCCCAAACTATTGCGGTATCGTAGCAAGATTTAGCTGACCTACCCCCAATTCGACCGCAAAATTGCAGCTAAATTTGGAATAATCATAGCCCAGAAATAAAATAATTATTGGGTGGCTAGTGCCTGCTTAGAGGAGGCTTTTTTGAGACGCTCTAGATTAGCCTGAAGTTGTTTTTTCGCTTTGCGGAACGCTTCTAACTCTTCGCCGGCAAGTGCTGCCGTCTCAGGTAAATCCACATCCAAGGGGCGAATTTCTTTACGGTTTTTCCACATCCTCAGACAAACCTGAGTTCTAGTCACCGAACCAGTTCTCCCCACATAACCAATAAGGTCCCCTTGTTTCACCTTTTGACCATTTTGAAGCTCTTCTGCAAAGCGATCTAAGTGTTCATATTGACTTTCATATCCCTGCAGGTGTCTGATTCTCAGAACGTTTCCCTGTTTTGCTCTACGTTTCTTAAGAATTACTTCTCCGTCTCCAATGGCATAGACAGGAGTGCCTTTATCAGCTTTATAGTGGATACCAAAATGAGAGCCACGAGTAGGAATAAGCTCAGGCGAGGATTCGGTCTCCTCACTTTTTTCCTGTACTTCTTTGTAGTCCAATGGTGATTTGAGAAAGGCTTTGCGCAAAGGTTGGCCGTCTCCATCATAGTATTGACTTGAATCTCCCTGAGCGGGGAAACGGTAAGCCCAAAACTTTTCTCCGTCTTGCTCAATGCTAGCGGCCTGAATTTGATAGTTACGCATTGAGATACCGTTGACAAATTCCTCCTGATAAAGAATATCAAAGCGATCCCCTTTTTTGAGATCATAAAAATCTACTGTCCAGGCAAAAACTTCTTCCAATTGGCCTACCATTCGGATATCAGCCCCTTGTTTTTCGAATTCTTCGAATAAAGAAGTCTCAATCGTCCCGCTCAACTCACCAATTTTCAGATCTACCGTTTTTCGGCCAGTGTATATATGAACGCTATCCCTCAAGGCAATGACTACGAAGTCGGCCTCATTCTTTTCATAAATAAAATAGTCAACCTTATCCGCCTTGCTTTTAATGATCGTATAAGGCTTGCCTGCTCTCATCAAGCGGACATCAAAGACTGAAGCCGATTTTTGAGCAATTTCCTCTATCACAGCTGGAGAAACAGCATGCTGAGAAAGTATATCCCTCAGATACTCATTTTCATTGAAATTGGCTTGCAAAACTTGACTTGAGTCCACATTGATCCCGTACTGCTCCTGAGACAGGCGCAGGATCTGGGGAATAGTAAGACGCATGTCAGTGCGGCTTGCTTGATTCGTTTCAGTCTGATTACACGCAAGAAAGCCTACACTAATTAAGGCGAGTGCCAAAAGAGAAAACCAAATTCGCACAGAATAATTTCTTTCTAAGACGGAGTTTTTTCCTTTAATAGGAATATTTCTATGCAAAAATAGTGGAAATTCTGACTATTTCATTACTGGAGCCAAATTTTCCGGACTCCTCTATTGAAGCCATTTTCCTTCAAAACAACCAAATAAAGGCCACTAGGCAGGTCTGTAGTGATAGCTTGGGTACCTTCAAAGCCTTTGACTTCTTGACGCAAGACCGTTTGTCCCTGCAAGTTTTCTAGGCTAATGCTCCATTGTGCCTGCTCGGTAGGCAAGTCATATTGTAAAAAGAATTGGCCATTCGCAGGATTGGGAAATACGGAAAAGGCCTCTTCGCCAAGGAGCAGATCCTCCACAGCAGTATTATTGCCTGAAGTAGTATCCCCTTCTGTGATGGCAAAAAGATCAATGGCAGCTTCAACCAAGGTCGGATCGCCTGCATCTTGGGTGATAAAGCGAATAAACATTTGATTGGTCAGCGGAAGGAAGTTCTTCAAATGGAAACTATCACTTGCTGTCCAAAAATTATTTAATGGATCGGCATAGTCAAATAGCGTAACTGAATTAGCGCCATTGCTAAACTCAACTCTGAGATAATCGTCTCCTGCGGATGCGGTACTTAGATTCAAGTTGACAAGCCAATACTGAAAGGTCAAAATAGGATCTTTATAGGTACTTAAATCCATACTTGGACTTTGGAGCACAGTACTACCACCATCTACCTCATCGTCTAGTAAGTTGCCACCAGCGTTACCGGTAACGTAGGCATTCTCACCAAAATCAGTATCTATATCTAGATCAGGATTAAACTCCTGACCAAAAGCACTGGTCCCAACTGGTTCGCCGAGTTCCCAACTTCCTGAACTAGCGTTCCCGAGTAGGGTCCAATTAAGATCAACTAAGAAATCATCGTAGTATCCGGGCTCTAGCGTTAGACTTACATTAGGATTATTAACATCTACTGTTACAGTGGTCTCAATGGTCTGGTATCCCCAGCGGGCAACGTAGGCAAGGTAGGTTACCGCAAAAATTTCATTGTCGGTAGCGCGTCCGTTAGAATCAGTAATGTAATCAGATACTAATTCGCCAGTCGCGGGATCGAGGAATAAAATCTGTGCATCAGCAATAGGAGCAGCACTACTAGCGTCGCTCACATCTATATTCATGCTAACCTTAATCAATGGATCGAGGGCTACATTTTCGAGCGTAAGCAGCCCATTGTCTAGCTGCACAGTCCTCGTTTGAGAGATATATCCAAAACGAGAATAAGTAACGGTATAGCTTCCGCTTTGTACCAATCCCATAGCATAATCGCCATTTGTCATCGAGAATTCTTGCAGGTTAACACCATTGATCATGATGGAGGCATTGGCGATAGGAGCACCCGTAACCGCATCGGTAACATTTCCTTCTAGGTAGCAAGCCCTTACATAGTTGGGTTGCAAGACAAACAATCCATTTTCAATATCACTAGCCAATACTAAGCCCGATGGCAAAAACGGATAAGCACCCCAAGAGCCGTTAAACCCATCTCCTTGCAAAGCTGGACTGGTATCATAATACCCAACTTCGACCAAGTTGTGAGGACGAGCCGCATCTACGATGTTGATTCCATCACGATAATAAGAAGTAACCAAAAAGTCGTTGAGAACGTGAGTATTATGCGGGATGGCATCACCATTACTAAGACTTGATCGAATACGGTCTAATTCTTTAATGTCTGTTGGATCAGAAACCTCCCAAGCATAAATGTAGGCTTCGGCTAGTTCATCTGTACTAAAACACACATTGCCAGCATCATTGAGCCAGACATTGTGCGTGAAGGAGTTTTGGTAACTACGTGATCCTAATTGCACTGGATTTGCAGGATCAGAGATATCAAGAATAGTCAGGGTACCTGTATTGATTTCGGCGGCGTATACGGTATCTGTACGGCCATAGAGATCGTGCACATAACGCGCATCATAGGCCCCCAAAAAGGATGGTACCCAAGGGTTGGCCGTCAAATCAAACATGGCGGCACCGCCATTATAGTTATCAGGGCCGAGCATAAACAAAACCCCTTGAGAAATCCAAAGATTGTGGATGGTACTAATCCCTTGCATAATCGTGTCTTTATAAGCCACGGTACCAGGCAAAGTACTGAGATCGATGATCCGTAAACCATCAGCAGTTTCATTACTCACATAAGCATAGTCTCCAAAGGTTTTGAGATCACGCCAAGTAGAGTTCGCGCCGGGCATAAATTGCAGTTCGACCGGATTGGCCGGGTCGCTCAAGCTTACGATAGAAACCCCATCTACAGCACCTACTAGTGCATATTCGTTGCCTTGGGCGTCCACATAGGCCCAAATATCATTCAACTCAGATGTGTAGGGTAAATTACCCACTTCCACGAGATTGAGGGAAGCGTTCTGCGCGAGCAGTCCAAAAGAAAATGTAAGCAGAAATAGAAAGGAAAAGTAAGCTTTGTTGAGCATAAAATATGGTTGATTTAGTAGCATCGAATATAGAACAAATAGGGCTCAACATCCCCTAAAAAAAATTAGGATAAACCGAGGTCTATCCTAATTCAAAAATTTATTAAGTACTTGCGTTTTCTAGCTAAGTTCTTTGCCGACTTTCATCAAAAGATCCTTAGTAGCATGAACACCAGCGTACTCGTCTAGATCACTGCCTTCATACTCGATGCCGACATATCCAGTATAGCCCGCATCTTTGACAATTTGGAGCATTTTACGATAATCCGTATTCGTCTCATCCCCATTCTCATCAAAGTTGTGACTCTTGGCACTTACTCCTTTGGCGTATGGCATAAACTGCTCTACTCCACGGTAACGATCGTAAGATTCGCCCGTATCACGATTGATGATAAAGTTGCCGAAATCTGGAAGCATCCCACAGTTAGGCATATTGACAGACTGAATCACATTGCTCATCCAATCTCCATTAGAAGAGTAACCACCATGGTTTTCGACAATGATATTGATATCAAAATCCTTGGCAAAAGTAGAGAGACGACCAAGCGCATCTACTGCCGCAGCACTAACTTCATCAGCGGTAGCCTGTCCATAGGCATTAACGCGGATAGAATGACAGCCTAGGTATTGAGCAGCCTCCACCCATTTATAGTGGTTTTCAACGGCTTTAGTACGCTCTGCATCATCGGTTG
>CAZHOC010000457.1:0-5258 GCA_964534295.1 uncultured Bacteroidia bacterium
ACAAGCCACAAAGACGAAGCGCTTCGCATTTTTGAGTTTTTCGCGTACATCAACCAAGCCACCTAGGTAAACAGTATTGGTAGCAGGATCGATACGACCACGAAGACTATCAGTGATAGAGCGCGGTTGCTCGAAAATCTCTTTTAGCATGAAATGTTCGTAGCCGCCTTTTTCAAGAGCTTCTAGTTCCATTTCTATTTTTTGTAGCACAGGTGCTACGATAGTATTCTCTAGACTTTTGATAGTGTACTCATCGCGCTCCAAGATGGCCATCTCATCATCATTGAGATAGATAACGTCTTTGGTATAAGCGACGATAGGGGTAGCGTCTGAGGCCACAACAAATTCATTGTCTCCAACACCAATGACGATAGGGCTACTCTTGCGCGCTACGAACATTTTTTCGGGTTCGTCTTCACAAAGGACTACAATGCCGTAGGCACCTACTACTTCGTTAAGGGCGGCTCTAATAGCGCATTCTGCGTCATCATTCCCCTTTTCCTATCTGTACTCTATTAGCTGAGCTAAGATTTCAGTGTCAGTAGCACTCTTAAACTCATAGCCAAAGGATAGAAGTTTTTGACGAAGTACATTATAATTTTCGATGATCCCGTTGTGGATGATCGTAAACTTTGCGTTGCGAGAAGTATGTGGGTGGGCATTGATATCATTGGGTTCTCCGTGCGTAGCCCAACGGGTATGTCCCATTCCAATGGTTGCTTTTGGAGCAGCACCATTTACGGCTTCTTCAAGAACCGATACTTTTCCCTGCTTTTTCTCAACATAAAGCTTGCCGTTCATGAGAGCGATCCCAGCGGAATCATAACCACGATATTCTAATCGCTTAAGCCCTTCAATTATGATCGGATAAGCTTCTTTATAACCTATATAACCTACTATACCACACATATAAAGATTTTTCTGGATTGATAATTTAGTGTAATGAAGTTAATCCCTTCACTCCTTTGCCCCAAGACGTAATAAGTATACATCTAACAGCAAAAATACACCCGTAAACGGAGACCCAGCAGGTCCCGAATCGCGGAAATGGTAGCCCCAAAAATCTAGTATGTATTGCTTAACGTGGGAGTTGAGTATAGGTAATCCGCAACTCTGGCGCAAGAGTTGGATGGCTAATACCTCCTAAGACAACTCTATTTACCGAAAGATTTTGCAGATCAGGTAAAATGACCATACCATCATTATCCCTTTGGCCGGTGATAATTTGCTGAACGTAATTGGTCAATATTACACTATAATACCCTTCTTCTTCATTATAGGTTGGAGGAGTGGTGACTAAGGAAATTCCCTCCTCTGTGATGAGCTCATTGCCATCAGGGCCCGCATATGCGATATTGAAGCTCCCTGGTGGGCGATATCTAGCGTCGCTCCCCAGCCAAGTTTCATCTACCTTAAGTAGCATTTCAGCTCTCTGGATGGCTACTCCCTCTAAATCAGCGATATCCGGAAATTGGATAAAGCCTTTGATAAGTGCTCCTGCTTGGACAAACTCATATTCGTTATTGTCATCAGGCTTTGGGAGAAACATGCCGAGTAATCTATCGGAAGTAACTTCAGTACGCTCTATCTGGGTGAATTTTGGCGTAATGGTCAAAATCCTAAATGGCTCTGGGTCTTCGGCCGGTTCGAATACCCCACTAGCGCTATCTCGCAATTGGTAATACATGAGAAGCTGAGAGTTATCAGACTCGAGATCAAGCGAAAAAACTGCTCCCGGCTCACGAGAGAAAAATTGTACTGGATCAGTACTGATTCTGAAGCCAGGTAGGATAAATTTCATTAGATCCCGATCCGCAAGGGTATCAGGATTAGTAAAAAGAATCTTCTTGCCTAGTTCATCATCTAAGCGGATGCGGAAAGTCGTAACGACGGTTTCCGTAAAGCCAAATTGCTTGCCCCCTGCCAGATCCTTAGGTTGATAGGCGATCTCCGTTTTAGAGCTAATAACCTCTGAGTTGGGGAAGGTATCATCGAGTAAGTGTACTCGCAGGGTTTGAGGAACATCAATTTTGCCATAGCCAGCGTCCACGACTACTTGCAAGACCAAAGAGTCAAACATGAGATCGTCTGGATCTTCGGCAAAGAGCAATCCATTACGTGGTAATAGCTCTGTGTAAGTAGTGGCTGTAATGCGACCAAACTCAGGATCAACGTAGTTGCCTACTAATTGTCGCTGCGCGCGGTAGGTGGAGACTGAGTCTACGATGACCGACTGAAATACGATACTCTGAGTATCCGTAAATGCGGTGGTGAGTAGATCATTATCGGGCAATACATCGATTCCGGTATTGCCGGGGCCGTCTAGGCAAGCTGATAAAGAAAGAATGGCGGTCATGCATAGAAGCATGACACGCCATTCTGGCATATTTCTGTACAAAATAAACTTAGTTTGCGATGTTGGTATACAGCTGATTGTAGCCTTCGACATAGGACTCTTTGTCGCTGCTGTCGAAGTAGTATTTTTCTGGTTGAGTTTTCTCAATGTATTCTTCCAGTTTAGCGTCAATCGTAGGTACACCTTTGGTCACGACATCTGAGAGAGCCATTCCTCCCTTGACTACCCCAACGTAATTGTTGCCATCGAAGTTGTCTAGATTTTCTTCGTTTATCCCATCATGGCGAACTTTGTCGAGATAGCTGTTCGCAAAATCATTTTCAAACCCGTTGTCATAGACCGTAAATACAGTCTTAGTTTTCTTAAACATCGGATCCTCTTTGTAATGCGTACGCAAATATAAGGGAATAAATGAAGTCATCCAGTCATGACAGTGAATAATGTCTGGTGGCCATCCTAGTTTCTTTACCGTCTCAATCACGCCCTTACAGAAGAAGATGGAGCGTTCATCATTATCGGGATGGAAATTGTTGGAGTTGTCCGTTAAGACAGATTTGCGCTGGAAATAGTCCTCATTGTCGAGGAAATAGACTTGCAGTTTTGCATTTGGAATAGACGCCACCTTGATGGTAAGCGGCTTTTCCTCTCCTGCTACCCGGATGTTGATTCCTGAAAGTCTCACTACTTCGTGCAGACGGTTCCTACGCTCATTGATTACGCCAAATTTGGGCATAAAAATTCTGATCTCGTGGCCCTTCTCTTGCAAGCGCTGCGGAAGGAGACGGATCAGATCTGCTGCGGAACTCATTTTCAAGAATGGAGCAATCTCCGATGTAACAAAGAGAATGCGCAGTTTTTTCTCCATATTCTTTTGGGGTTTATCATTGCAGCACTAAAGTCCTCATTTAGTGCCCGTAAAATTCTTTCACAAAAATACGAAAAATAATTTGTTTTAACAATTTGCATTTATTTATATTCACCGTTTGGAATACCCTGCTTTTATTATTCCACACTTATGCAGATCCTTCCAAATATTTCCTCATTCCGTACTATTCGACAGGCTATTGACCCAAAATTGAGCGTGGGTCTCGTCCCTACTATGGGTGCTTTGCACGAAGGACATGCCTCGCTTGTACGCGAATCCGTCGCTCAAAATGACATCACCATCGTCAGCATTTTTGTCAATCCTACCCAGTTTGGCCCCAATGAGGATTTAGACAGTTATCCTCGCAATTTAGAAGCTGATGCTGCCTTATTAGAATCCTTGGGAGTAGATTATGTCTTTGCCCCCAATGCCGATGAGATATACCCAGATCCACCCGCACAGTTTTATTTCAATATCCTCGATCTGGATAAAAAATTATGCGGCGTCTCTCGCCCAGGCCATATGAATGGGGTCGTTCAGGTAGTTTCGATTCTTTTTCATATCGTCCAGCCACACTTCGCCTACTTTGGCCTCAAGGATTATCAGCAATGTTTGATTTTGCAGCAATTGGTCAAAGAATTGCATTTTCCGATTACTGTCGTGCCTTGTCCGATTGTGCGTGAAAAGGATGGTCTAGCAATGAGTTCTCGCAATCTCTATCTTACCAGCGAGCAACGTAAACAAGCCGTTTTTCTTTCCCAGACTCTTCTCGCTATCCGCGAACGCTTATCTGACTTTCAAGATGTTGCCGCCGTCAGAGCATTTGTAGATGATCGACTCAAGGACTTTCCTCTGGTACGCCTCGATTATTTCGAGATCTTCGACGGGCGTAACCTCAAAGAAATTCCCTCATTAGATCCCACTTATCATCCCCATGCCTTTATCGCCGCTTATGTTGGCAAGTCCCGTATACTCGACAATCTGTTTCTAGGGTGATTTTTGTTGTGCCGCTTCGCGGAACGCTTGACCCTAGACTGCATGCATGCCGTCTCTACATCTATAATTTCATACTCAAGACAAGCGTTCTGCGCAGCAGTAAATAAACGCTAACTCATCAAAACGAAGCCTTCTCTATCTTCTTAAGCAAGACTACTTCGCCTGTCTTGCCGTCCATCTCCACCAGGTCGCCCGTTTCAAACTGCCAGTCGCGTGGCATCTGGGTGATGGCTGGTTTTTGGGACTCGCGTAATATGATAGAGGCATGAGACAACAGACCTCCTACATAAGAAAGTACCCCATCCACCTGAACAAAATATGGAATCCAGCCCGGATCTAAGGACTCGGTGAGTAAAATGGTATGTTCAAAATCAGGTTTCTTGATGCTGCCCTGACTGGCTTGACTCACCTTCCAAATTTGACCACGAACTTTGCCGGGATAAATCCCTAAGCCTTCCGCTGCATTTTCTCCGCTACTGATATGTGTCAAGCTGCTGATGGGTAATCTGCGACCTACCCGATTGTGTAAAAAACTATCAAGATCCCAACCGGATTGCTCCTCATAAATGCCAATGTTAGGACTCTCTCCGCTTAATAAAAGCTTCCAATCTTCAGGATAGTATTGGGCAAAGTCTCTGCCTTCAGGGCTATGCTCCAACAACTCCTTGCGTAGCAAAAAGAAGAAGCGCATTGTCTCATGTCGTAGCCATTCTCTGGTGTGGATCAAGTTGACGATAGGAGCAAATAGAAAGGTATACCAAGGCGATTTTTTGCTACCGCTGCGCGGAACGCTTAGTTCTGCATTTTGGGCGGGGGGAGTTGAGAGTTCCGCGAAGCGGGCCTGCCCTAAATCTGACTCGTAAAAGCCGCGATGACCATAGCGAGCCACAAATTGCTCCCAATCCATCTGCCCACTCTGGTATTCTTGAAAAGCAAACAGATACTCTGTACTCGCTGAGCGCGCCATCAGTTTGGATAAAATCCCCAACTTGTCTAGGACCTTGACTGGACCAGACATCGCTCCCGTCAGTGCCTGCATAT
>CAZHOC010000458.1:0-5257 GCA_964534295.1 uncultured Bacteroidia bacterium
ACTAGACCTAGAACTGCAATTAGAGCAAGGCCTCTTGATAGATCAGATTGTCTTTAATCCCTTTATCGGCAACCTCCAAAGTGGGCCTGGTACCAATTTGCTTTCCATCCCCAATGTGACCATCCCGGTTGGCGTAGATACGATGTTGTTTACGGTAATAGTTGAGCCACAAGGGGGAGGCACTTTGACTAGTCAAGCGGTTCTAAGGGGCTTACCTCCCGCATTAGGGGATTCTGTTCTTTCTGACGATCCTTTTTCTGTCCCCAATCCGGATTCTGCCTCTATCAGCATTACACCTGTGGTGAACGATCTGCCGAACCAAACGGCTAGCTTTTGTACGGGTGAAAGTGTAGTGATCGAATCCAGTTTACTCAATAGTAATCTACCTATCAGCTCCTTTTTATGGAGTGATGGTTCAAGCAATGGGACATTGACGGTAACTCAGCCCGGAACCTATTGGGTCATTACTACAGAATGTGCCACCTGGATTGATACCATTGTCGTAGATATGCTACCCCTTCCCAATGTGTTAGCTAGACCTGATACGACGGTTTGCTTGGGAGAAAGCGTAACGCTCACGGCTAGCGGTGCTACTACCTATTTGTGGGGTAATATCAATCTCAATCAAACCATCGGAGGAGGCCTCAATCAGGTGGTCGCTCCGCTCGATACGACCTTATTCAGAGTTCTCGGCACAGATCAAAATGGCTGCCAAGCTGCCGATACCTTTACAGTCTACCCTAGACCACTACCAGTTGTCAATCCCGGACCTGCTCAAGAAATCTGTATCTATGAAACCCTTCAAATTGGTGATCCTAATAATGTACCCGGCTCTTATACTTGGAGCTCTGGCAGCTTACTGAGCGATCCTAATATCCTCCAACCCATATTTAGTCCCAGCGTTCCCGGAACGGTGAACCTCACACTGACCATCACAGATACTTTTGGCTGTGTCAATAGTGCCAACACCCAAGTACTTACTAATGACTTTCAATTAGCTGTCAATGCGCAGGACATCGATTGCTTTGGCAATGACAATGGAACTGCTTCCATGAGTGTAGTCGGCAGCCCCGCTTATTCCTTTTTTTGGACCGATGATTTAGGCCTTCCAGTGGGAAATGGTATCCAAAACCAATCTCCCATCGACATCGGTAATCTTGAACCCGGCAATTATCAGGGCTTAGTGATTGACGCAAAAGGCTGTACCGATAGTGTCAGTTTTCAAATCGATCAACCTACTGCCCCCTTAGAAATCAATATCCTTAGTACACAAAACGTAGATTGCTTTGGCAATCTAAGCGGACAAATTCAGACCCAAGCCAATGGGGGTACCATGCCCTACCAATATTCGATTGATGGGGGCATTACTTATCAGCCAGTAGGTAGCTTTGGGGGCTTGGGAGCGACTATTTATACCGTCCAAACGCAGGACGCCAATGGATGTACAGCGAGCATCAGTGATACGATCGTTTCTCCGACTGGCCTTTTTGGCAATCTCATCGCTAAGCGCAATATCGACTGCTTTGGCAATAACAATGGGCAGATTAGCCTAGCAGGTTCTGGGGGAGCGGCGCCATATTCGCTGAGCTTGGACGGCCAAAACTATGTCAACGGCCTCAATCTCACCAATCTTGGGCCGGGAGTAGATACCGTCCGACTAGTTGATCAAAATGGATGTGAAGTACGTATTCCCTTTAGTATAGTAGAACCGCCGGCACTTGTGGGCGACTCCATTAGTCAGCAAAACATCAATTGCTTTGGCAATAGTACTGGCTCATTAGCTGTGCAGGCCTCAGGAGGCAGTGGGGATTGGTTGTATTCGCTCGATGGCATCAGCTTTGGTCCAGATAGCTTTTTTACCCAATTAACGGCTGGTATTTATAGTGTCATCATTCAAGACGATAGCCTCTGCCAAACGACGGTTCCTTTTACGATTACGGAACCTCCATTACTTGAGCTTCTCAATGCCCAACAAAAGGATGTCGATTGTTTTGGTAACAATACCGGAGCAGTTTGGGTCTCACCGCAGGGCGGAACGCTGCCTTATCAACTCGGCATCGACACTATGGCCTTGGGGACTGATACCTTATTCGATGGCTTAAAGGCAGGCTCTTACCAGATTCGGGTAATAGACGATTCTGCTTGTGAAACTATCCTGCCTATCATGATCAATCAGCCAGATTCACTAGAATTGCTCATTGCTTCTCAAGCGAATGTAGCCTGCAATGGAAATCCCACAGGATTCGTACATCTAGCGGCCAATGGAGGCAGCCCAGTTTATCAATATCAAATCGATAATCAAACCTTTCAAGCCGATAGCTTTTTCACCCTTTTGGCGGCTGGCACTTATGACTTCACGGTCCAAGACGATAGTCTTTGCCAGACGAGGATTAGCACGACGATCACAGAGCCTGATCCACTTTTGCTTAGTCTTGCCGATCAGCAGCATGTAGACTGTTTTGGCAATGCGAATGGGCAGATTCAGGCCCATGTAGAAGGCGGAGTACCAGCTTATCTATTTCAATTGAATGGAGGGGCCTTGCAAGCTGATAGCAGTTATTCTGGCTTGGCACCTGCTAGCTATCTTTTGCAAGTGATTGATGATAGTAGCTGTGTGCAAAATTTAAGCTTTGACATTACTGAGCCCAGTTTGCTAGAGGTGTCCCTTAGTGTAATTGACATTAGTTGCTTTGGATTTGATGACGGTCAGATCTTTTCCCAAGTCTCAGGTGGTACTCCTGGCTATGAATATTTTTGGTCTACCGTCCCGGAACGCAATTCTCCCAATCTAGATAGTTTAGCCGGTGGTCAGTATATGGTAGTGGTAGAAGATATGAATGCCTGTCTCGATTCTGCCTTTGCTTGGATCTCAGAACCAGATAGTTTGACCCTAGAAGTGGTGCCTAATTCGATCTCAGAGGCTTTTTGCGATTGGCCCAATGGGGCTGCAGCGGTCGTTTCGGCAGGAGGGCGTATGCCTCATGATATCCTTTGGCAAGGCCAAAATACGCGCTTGGGCCCGAGTGTGGATAGCCTTTATGGCGGAACTTACAATGTTAGCGTTAGTGATTTTAGTGGCTGTATTACCACTATTGAAGTCCCGATCCCATTCACCCCTCCGGCGAGGCCTGATTTTCGTACTTCGCCTACTTATGAAGATTCGATTTTGCTTTCTGAGGCCAATGTCTTTTTTGAAAATTTGAGTATTGGGGGCGTAGCCTATCATTGGGATTTTGGGGATGGCGGCTTCGCCGAACGCGAAAACCCCACCCATCTCTACCAAAATACGGGTAGCTTTCCGGTAACGCTGACTGCTTACAATTCATATTTCGTCTGTCCACGAGATACCACGATCTATCTAGAGATCATCCCTGATGGGGACATCTTCGTACCTAATGCCTTCTCGCCCAATGGCGATGGCTATAATGATCTGTTTTTTGTGGGAGGGGAAGGGATCCGCAGCTTTGAGCTACTGATCTTCAATCGCTGGGGTGAGTTACTGGCTCAAAGTAATGATCCTGCCTTTAGGTGGGACGGTACCAAGCGGCAGGGGCAAGTGGTACCAGAAGGTGTTTACGTCTACCGAATCAAAGCCGTACTCAATGACGGCTTTGTGGTAGATAAAGGAGGAACCATAACTTTGATTCGTTAGGGTTCCGATCGTAATGAGTTAAGCGTTCCATGAAATGGTCCGCCTAAGCTAAGGAAAGCAACAAAGCTACTCCAATAGCGGAGGCGATCAATACTCCCATTGCCACATTAGACAACCAAGTCTGCGACTTATTATGGTAGTACTTGCGGCCAGCAGGAATAAAATAGACATAGGCTAGGATTGGATATAAACCAATTACGTAGCCCAATGCTGTTTCGCCCATGGACAAATACGCAAGTAGGCTCAACAGGATGGTGGACCCACCGAGGAACCAATGGAACTTGCGAAAGAAGGGGATGTAACCCTCTATGTCAACCTGCTCTCTTTCGGCAGTAGACATAGTGTTGTACCCTGCGAGGAGGGTAGAAGCATTTTTGGTGGTCATCAGAAATCCTAAACCAGCAAAAAATAAACCGAGAAAAATTGCGAGGAATAACATATTTAATTATACGGAAATTATGAATTTGTGGTTAGCTTTAAACAAGGAATTACACAGCTTTCAAATTACCTATGAATACCTTTCTCCAGCAGATTGTTACCGACCTCAAAAAAGAATTTGCTGGTGATATATCTCAAGTTTGTATAGTAGTTCCAACCCGTAGGGCAGTAGTCTTTTTAAGAGAAGCTTTAGCGGAGGCTTATCGGCAGACGATCTGGGCCCCTCGCATGCTTTCCATTCAAGATTTTGTGCGCCAGCAGTTCGATTGGCAGTTTCCTGATATGCTGCCCTTAGTCTTTGAGCTGTATGCCGTCTATATGAAGCGACTGCGGGAAGAGGAACCTGATTGGTTTGAACCCTTCGAACGCTTCTATCCCTGGGGAGAGATGCTGGTCAAGGATTTTGATGAGGTAGATAAGTATTGTGTCGATGCAAAGCAGCTTTTCACCAATGTCAAGGACTTAAAAGAGATTGAACTCTTTTTCAATCTGCCCGAAGGAGAAGAATACCAACAGGCACTGCAACGCTTTTGGAATACGCTGCGAGCCAATGATGAGGGGCCAACCGAGACCCAAGAAAAGTTTCTCAAAATCTGGCAGACCTTATACGATGTGTATGCTGGCTTCAAAGCTGCGCTTTTAGAAAAAGGCCTCGGTTATGATGGGATGGCTTACCTCAATATCGTCGAGCAGCTCAAAGCAGACCCTCAAGCCTTAAATCTCGAACACAAGAAGATTGTCTTTGTGGGCTTCAATGCTTTGTCGAAGGCGGAGGAGGAGATTATGGCTTCTCTTTTGGCCTCTAAACAGGCGATTGTCTATTGGGATGTCGATTGGGCTTATTATACCCCTCCGGGGGAACGCCCACATCGAGAAGCACACCTTACTGGCGAAGAACCCGCGAAGTTTATACAAGAATACCACAAAAAGTGGCGGGATAAGAATTGGGACTCTCGTCTAATCCTGCACGATATGCGGCAGGAACCCAAAGACATTTATCATACTGGCGTTCCACTGCAGGTGGGCCAATCCCAATACCTCGGCAACCTCCTACGAGGCCAAGATTTAGACAAACTCAAAGGCCGAGAAACCGCTATCGTACTAGCGGATGAAAATCTCCTTTTCCCGACCCTGTATGCGATGCCCTCAGAGGTAGAGCGACTCAAT
>CAZHOC010000459.1:0-5256 GCA_964534295.1 uncultured Bacteroidia bacterium
GGATCAAATTCGTCTAGGCCATTTTCAGTACCGATCCATAATTTGCCATAGCGGTCTTCACTGATGGCCCAAATATTATCATTGGCCAGGCTATTGGAGTCTGCTTGGTGAAAGTATTGCTGGAAGCTTTCGGTTTCGGCTCGGTACTGGTAAAAGCCCGAATAGGTAGTGCCTACCCAAATACGCCCTTTACTATCTTCGAAGACACAGGTGATCTTATTGCTTTGTAAAGCTCCCTTCTGTCCTTGACTATTATTGAAAAATTGATGCCCATAACCATCAAATCTCGCTAAGCCTGACCAGGTAGCGAGCCAGATATAGCCTTGTTGATCCTGTAGGATGTCATTGATGGTATTTTGGCCCCAACCACGTCCTTCCCCAATGTTGCGAAAATAGAGTTTCTCTCCTTGCGCGAGTAAAGGAATGCTAAGCAGCCATAAGCTGATTATCAGGCAATTGCGTAGTAGGCCAAACATCTATCCCAAGATAGAAGGGCGGTTTTTGCTAAGCTTTACGGATAATGGTTTTTCGCTGTACTTTCCTGTGAAATGCCTAGCGGATTGAGCGAGGCTTGTCCGTGGTAGGCTCATTGATCACGGGTGCGTCTTGGGCGTTGGGGTTGGTACTCACCCCGACTTTGTTGAGTTGTTGGGTCGCTTCGCGCAACGCATTGACTCCTACGCCAAGGGTGTAGCGAGAGAAGCTTTTGACATAAGGATACAAGACCGAGCGGCTCGTATCTGCGGCTGAGGGGAAGCTTACATAACCCAGCAAAATGAAAGAAAGGCTCAACACCAAAGTAGCCACTGTACCTCCTAATAAAGATCCCAAGGCTTTATCAATCCCGATATTGAGTTTGCTGAGACCTTGAGTCGTATACCCTAAGATTGCATTGGCGAGAATAAATACTGCCACGAAGGCGGTACAAAAACTCACAAACTCAGCCATTTCGCCCGACATCTGCAGATTGAGAGAGTCGAGATAAAAAGCCTTAGCGATCCAGCGTAGCCTGAATCCTCCAATGATACCCGCCCCAATGGCAATAAAACGAGAGGCGCCTTTGACGATGCCGCGCTTTGAGCCGATGTACATCCCAACGATGATGATGGCGATGATGATGATATCTAGTGGAGTAAACATGCTTTTATAGGTTGAAGGCTAAGTTTAGGAAGTAGAAAGACAAAAGTATTTAGTACTAGGAGAGTGGAAAAAATGTCTTAATACTAAATACTTCTGTCTATATACTTAATTTAATAATTGCTTCACGACGCCAGAAATGGCCTTGCCATCGGCTTTGCCTGCCAACTCTTTGGAGGCGATGCCCATGACCTTACCCATGTCTTTCATCGAAGTAGCGCCTACACGCTCGACGATTTCTTTTACTTTATCGGCGATTTCTTCAGCGGATAACTGCTTTGGCAGATAGTTGCTGATAACATCTAATTCTTCTTGCTCCTTGGCTACCAAGTCGTCGCGACCATTTTTGACAAAAGAGTCAATAGAGTCCTTACGTTGCTTAGCTTGTTTGATGAGAATTTTCATTTCAGCATCATCACCTAAAGGAGCATTTGGATCGCGACCTTCGGCCGTTTCTGCCAACATAATGGCCGATTTTACGGCGCGCAAGGCGCGAAGGGCAGCTTGGTCCTTAGCCCGCATCGCTGCTTTTATGTCTTGATTGATAGTATCTTTAAGGCTCATACTTCAAAGCTACAAATATTTCAACAAAACCTCTGCTGTTTGCTCCTCACCGAAGTATTTGGGTTTTTTACGGTCAGGGTGATATAGATAGATATTGACAGAATCGTCGGTGTAGCCAAAATAGCTTTCGAAGGCGACGTTGGTATCCATCAAGAAGTAGAGTTTGTCAATCTTGGTATCGCCAAAGTATTTGTCACGGAAGGCCGCGATAGCCGCTACTTCTGGCTCAAGGGTAACGAAGACAAATTGTACGTGCTCAAACTTTTCGGCCTGTTCGGCGATATTGGTGGCTTGAGCCTCACAATGCTCGCAATAAGGATCAAACATCATCACAAAGATGGGCTTATCCATGTCTAGGTCCTCATTGGTAAAGGTCTTACCTTCTAAGTCGCTAAAAGCAAATGCAGGCATCACGATTTGAGCGTTCAGCGAGTAGCTGACCAACATCAAAAAAATAAAGCTAGGAAGAATGAAATATCGCTTCATGAATTAATTTAATCTTTGTTTGGGACGATAGAGACGAACAAAGCGTCACTATGCACATTTTGTAAACGAAAAAATGCTGTTCGTGATATGCTTTCGTACAAAATTAATTCCAAATCATTAATTTCAAATTGCTTAATAGCGCCTTATCACACCACTAAAATCTAGCCAGTTGCTAACTAATTTCTTCCTTATTCTTATCGCTAGCCTTGCCTTTAACGGTAATTCATCTACTACTGACGAAGTTCCCTCTAAGCACGAATTTCGAGCGGTATGGGTGGCTACCTTCCACAATATAGACTGGCCAAGTGCCAAAGGGTTGAAAGCCAACGAGCAGCAGAGCGAATTTTTACAGCTTTTGCGCAACCTTCAGCGTAATCGTATGAATGCGGTAGTGGTACAGGTGCGTTCCAATGGTGATGCAATCTATAAAAGCGACTATGCGCCTTGGTCAGAATATATCAATGGCGCTCAAGGTCAAGCGCCGGAACCTTTTTATGATCCATTACGCTTTATGGTCTCCGCGGCCCATGACCGCAATATGGAGTTTCACGCTTGGTTCAACCCTTTTCGAGCCATCTCGCATCATCGTTTTAGCAGTGTGGCGGATAGTAATATCGCACGTAGGCATCCAGAATGGACCTATCAATATGGCAATACCTTATACTTGAATCCCGGTATCCCTGAGGTAAGGACCTATTTGACCAAAGTGGTCATGGAAGTGGTACAAAAGTACGATGTCGATGGTATTCACTTTGACGACTACTTTTATCCTTATCAAACCAATAGCGAAGGACTCAATGATGTAGAAGCTTTTGAGCGCTATGGCCATGAGTTTCGCAGTATACATGCTTGGCGTCGCCATAATGTGGATTTGTTTGTCCAACAAGTGAGCGATAGCCTCAAAGTCATAAACCCTCGGGTCAAATTTGGTATTAGCCCTGTCGGTATCTGGCGCAATAAGCAAGACGATCCTAATGGCTCAAATAGCGATGCCCGCTTTACTTCCTATGATGGACTCTATGCAGATGTCCGCAAATGGCTGGAATCAGGTTGGATTGATTATGTAGCGCCTCAGTTATACTGGTCGACAGACCATCCGAGAGCTAGCTATGATGCTTTGGCGCCTTGGTGGGCAGAAAATACCTTCGGTAAACACCTGTACATAGGGCACGCGGCCTTTAAGCTCAAGGAAAAAAAATCGACCCACTGGAAAAATCCTGAGCAACTGCCTCATCAGCTCCAGTTCAACCAGTCTTATCCGCAGATCAAGGGTAGTATCTTTTATAGCGCTTCTTCCTTCGAAGGTAATCCTCACAAAGTTGAGGAGCATCTGCAAAACAATCGCTTTCGCTATCCTGCCTTGATCCCAAGTATGCCCTGGAAGGACAATATTCCGCCCCAAGCACCGGAAAACTTAATTGCTTCGGCCAAGCCAAGACGGATTCGCTTACAATGGGAAGCTCCTAAGCTAGCCAAAGACGGCGAAAGCGCTTCTTATTATATCGTCTATCGTTTTGAGGGTTCACAGGCCCAAGACATGCGTCGCTCCGATCATATACGGACGATCACAAAGGACCAAGTATGGCTAGATCTGAAAATCGAAGCCGGTAAAAACTACACCTATTTAGTTACAGCTGTAGACCGACTTCACAATGAAAGTCGCACTTGTGCAGTAGCGATGGTAGAAAGTATGTAAATTGGGGCCTGCCAGCCAAACCTAAGCTGGACTGGCCACACATATCAAATGAAAACGAAAGGAATTATTGCTGCGGGACATTTCGAGACAGCCAATGCGGGTGCCGAAATGTTAGCCGCAGGAGGCAATGCTTTTGACGCTGCCTTGGCGGCTATGTTGGCCTCATTTGTCGCGGAGTCATCTCTTACTTCTTTGGCCGGTGGTGGTTTTATGACCGCCTATTCGGCGAACGGTCAGTCGGGTCTATTTGACTTTTTTGTCCAGACCCCCAAAGTCCGTCAAAAGGTGGAGGACATGGACTTCGTGCTCTCTCACATCAATTTTGGCAATACCAAGCAGGCTCAATATATAGGTCGCGGTTCTGCGGCCGTTCCCGGTTGTCCGGCCGGTCTCTTTGCGGCCCACAAGGCTTTAGGCACTATGCCGATGGAAGAGATTGCCGAACCTGCCATTCGTCTGGCAAAAGAAGGGGTTGTGATTACGCCTTATCAAGCCTACTCTATCAGTATCCTCAATGATGTACTCGGCAATGATGAATCTTGCCGCGCTATTTTTTATCCTGGGGGTGAGCTAGTCAAGGCTGGGGATCTGGTCAAGCGACCTTTGCTGGCCGATACTTTATTTGTGATGGCCAAAGAGGGCGTCCGCCTGTTTTACGAAGGGGAAATCGCCCAAGCTTATGCCCAAGATAGTGCAGATAATGGCGGTAGTATCAGTATGGAAGACCTCATGGCCTACCAAGTGATTGAGCGCGTACCGCTCCGATATAAGTATCATGGTTATGATTTTTTGACCAATCCGCGCCCTAGTGCGGGAGGTAGTATGATCACTTATGGCCTAGATCGATTAGCCCAGCAAAAGGAACTGCCAGAGTCTCACGGCCCTGCCTTTGTCAAATTACTGTCGAAGACCATGCATGAGATGGAAGTGATGCGCCAAACTCGCTTGCGCAAAGGCATGGATTGGCTGGGCAATACGACCCATCTTTCGGTCATAGACGAACACGGCAATGCGGCTAGCATTACCACTACCCTTGGCGGAGCCAGTGGGCGGACCATTCCGGGCACCGGAGTCCTTACCAATAATATGCTCGGAGAAATGGATCTCCACCCAGAAGGTTTTTATCAATGGCCTACCGATCAACGGGTAACTTCAATGATGTCGCCTAGTATATTGCTCAAAAATGGTCGTCCTAGTTTGGTGCTGGGTTCAGGCGGTTCTAGCCGTATCCGCACCGCGATATTGCAAACGGTAATGCGTTATGTGGATTATGGCATGAGTGTGGAGGAAGCTGTCGCAGCACCACGCTTGCATTGGGAGGCAGGTAAGCTTAATCTAGAACCAGGAATTTGTGAGGAGCAAATAAATCCCCA
>CAZHOC010000460.1:0-5255 GCA_964534295.1 uncultured Bacteroidia bacterium
CCCCAAGCTTTACCGTGATCTCCGCACTGTCATCCGTATCCATATCGAGGGGGACGCTGTACTCTAATGGATCGGTGCCGCTACCTACGGCCACATCTATCGTTATTTCAAAAGTCTTGGCTTCGCTATTGTATTCTACATCGGTATTTGAAATCACATAGCCTTCTAGTGGAATAAGCGCAGAGACTTCAGTATTGTATTCATCGTCTGAGATATTAACAATATAAGCACTTGGGCCAAAATCGCTTAGCGTTTCATCATCCGCATCGGCGAAAAAGAGGGTCACTTCTCCTACTTGACTCGTGCCACGCCCATCATTATCAAAGAGGCGGACGACTACACGATCCTCGCCTGCGGCTTTGCTTACATCGATTTCTTCGGTAATGAAGGTATTTGAACTTGTGCCCGTTTGGGTACCCAAATCGATGTCTACATAATGATTGCCAGCTGAACTACTTTGGGTGATGGTAGGACTGCTACCATAGGTATGTTCCAACAAAACCATCACTCTGACTTCAAAATCGTTGGGTTTGGCCGGATCTGGCAAAGTCAAATAGCCGTAAGGCTTAGTGGCGAAAATGGCTTCTGTGCTAGAGGTTCTTTTACATTTTTTTGTTTTGGTTAGTAAAGTCATGAAAAGGGTAAGTTTAATTCGTTCCGTTTATTTCTATTTTTCGAATTAAAATTACTACGGCTTTTCGGTATATAAATGCAGCTAATCCTGATTAGCTTACATAGGTTTTATTTTACTCACTTTTGGTTGTCTATTACAAATTCCGGAAACACGGATAATTTACCCATGTCAACTTCTTCGGGGAATCCCTGTTCTAAAGCACGCTTAAGCTCAGATTGGTTCATTTTGCACTGGACTAGGTCTACGGCGGGTACATTTTGATCCATGATGGCTAAGCCATCTAAGCGTAGCTTGAAAAAACAACTTCTACTAGGGTTTAGGACGACTTTTGCTAAATCTTGCTCTATTTCTTTCGTCTTGCCCACCAATTCTAAGCTGACGCCTCCTTTGTGCGTATAGGCCAAGAGGCTGCGTTCCGCGATGTAGCGGTTAGACACCAAGCGAAAATGATCCTTCCAGATCCCTGCCTGCTTGAGAAAGTGAATATGCGTCAAGAAGCGAGCGTCCATCTTTAGACTCTCATAGCGAATGCCTGAATGTTGCAATAAAAAGGCCCCCGGCCGAGAAAGGTAGGCGGTTAGCCGTAGCTGATGCTTACCTTCTTGGCTTTTCTCATAACAGGGTTCTCCAACGAACGTGCCCGGTCCGGAAACTAAGCGATGATCTATGGCTGAGCTTCGCGAGACCCAGCGAGATCGAGGTGTTTTGGTGTAGGCAAGATCCGCCATCAAGTTGCCGTGGCACCTGAATTGACTGCCTTGCCATTCGCCATAATCGCCGAGATAAAGTCTAGGCGAAAAGGGAGATAGGACGGCGCTTTGACCAAATAAACCTTGCTGAGCTTCCTGGAACTGAGGTAATTGGGTTGCGATCATTAGATTTTGTTTGGGGACCATTAGCAAATTGGCCATAGATCAGGATTGTCAATTACCCCTTTTGGGGTAGGATGTAAGATTTTGGCTAAGTGTTAGAGATTAAGGGCCATATGCTTCATTTTGCCTCTTAAAGCATTATCTTTGCCGGAACTTTTTACCTCAACAAGAAATTATGAGCTTGGTAGTAGTAGGATCAATGGCTTTCGACGCAATCGAAACCCCTTTTGGTAAGACCGATAAAATCCTCGGCGGTGCCGCCACATATATCGCTTTAGCATCTTCTTATTTCACACAGCCCATCAATACGATCTCAATCGTAGGCAACGACTTCTTGCAATCAGATATTGATATGCTAGAAGCTCATGGCGTGGATTTGCGTGGTGTGGAACGTGTGGCTGACCAAAAGTCCTTTTTCTGGGCCGGTCGCTATCACAACGATATGAATAGCCGCGATACCTTGGTGACAGAGCTAAACGTACTTGGCGATTTTGATCCAGAAGTACCTGAATACTACCAAGACTGCCGTTTCCTCATGTTGGGTAATCTTTCGCCCGACGTGCAACGCAATGTCATCAATCGGCTCGAAAAGCGTCCAGAACTGATCGTCATGGATACGATGAACTTCTGGATGGATACCGCTTTAGATAGTCTGCTTGAAACCATCAAATTGATCGACGTGCTCGTGATCAATGATGAAGAAGCTCGTCAACTATCGGGTGAATACTCTCTCGTCAAGGCGGCGCGTAAAATCCAATCTATGGGACCTCGCTTCCTCGTAATCAAAAAAGGTGAGCACGGTGCCCTATTGTTCAATGGTGAGGAGATTTTCTCTGCTCCGGGTCTTCCCCTG
The DNA here is from genome assembly GCA_964534295.1 of uncultured Bacteroidia bacterium. GTDB lineage: Bacteria > Bacteroidota > Bacteroidia > J057 > J057 > JBCAWW01. Next base: position 2,360 of record CAZHOC010000460.1, read on the forward strand.
GAAGAAGTATTTGATCCAACAGGTGCTGGCGATACTTTTGCTGGTGGTTTTATTGGTCAGATTGCTGCTACCGGTGATACCTCCTTTGAAAACATGAAGCGCGCTGTGATCTACGGAAGTGCCATGGCTAGCTTCTGCGTAGAGAAATTTGGTCCTGAAAAGCTCGAAAAACTCACTCGCAACGAAATCGAAGAGCGTGTCAGCAAATTTGTTGCACTGGCCAACTTTGATATTGTTACCGAAGAGATTCGCAATCTGTTAGACCAAAGCGCTTAGAGATGAAAGCGTTCTACGCAGTAGTGCCCGTTATCCTATTACTGCTAGTGGCCGCGCTACCTCTCTCTCAGTATTCGTACTCTCATAATCCCTATTTCAATGGACCAGTCAAAACGGTCCAACAGCGTGTTTATGGCCTAAACGGGCATGAGGTAACGGAAAAATTTGCCCCTAGTGGTCTGCCTTTGTCCTACGCCCCGCCAAGCATGGAGGATGCAAAGATGCTGGCCGAAGAACTGCTAATAGAGGCTTTCGATATGCATTTTGCTGCTAGTGGGAAGCTGATCGCGAGGAAGCGCTACGATGGAGAAGGCGAGGATTTAGAATTGCAAGTCAAAACGGTGTGGGATAGTCTCGGGGAGTATGAGCAGATCAAACGCAAAATAGACCGAAACTATAGCGTAAGCTATGATTCGGTGCTGCGGCAATATAATCCGGAGACCCATATTCTTAGGCAATATCATTGGTATCGCGCCCAAGATTCGGCTTGGCGGCCTTTGCCTTTGGGGAATGATTCGATCCTTATGATTGGCGATTATGCGGTGCTGTATTTTGATCGAGATAAGATCCTGCTTACGGAATCTCCAAATGATCTACCTGATGGGACTAAGCGAAGGGTTTCTGCGATCCAGTCCCTAGACAACACTTCAAAAGTAGATACAATTCTTTATCATTTTAAGGGCAATAAGATCCAGAGATTTAGCCAATTTAATGCTATAGATGGATATTTAGTTGATTATGATGAACAGGATCGGAAGGAAGCTATCATCCGAACTAGCTTTAAAGTGGACAAAGAGAGTACGATCGTCCGCAATATTTTTAATTATGATAGCCTTGGATCTGACTATTTCATAGAACGCATCCATGCCCTTAATCAAAATGGAAAGTGGGCTAAGGAAAACGTAAAGTATCATTACTACTTTGACCAATACGGACGGCTGAGTCGTCTAGAACTATTCAATTTGCCAGATCTTGAAACGGAAATCCTTGTTAGTACCAACCGGCTGAGCTACAGTGCTGATAGTAGTTTGATTCGGCAGGAATTTTTGTGGGGGGATACTTTATTAGCACGATCTGAGGAATACCATTTTGATCAATATGGCAATCCTATCAGCGTTGATCATTTGATCTACCGGCCTACTGGTGATCTTGCTGCTCAGCTTAGCTCTAAGCTCATAAATCTGCAGTATGATGAATACGGCAATTGGACGAAGGCGACCTATAATATGCGCGGGGAAGACTACTTTTATCTAGAGCGTAGCTTTGAGTATTATTAGTTTTTTTACTCCCGAAAGCTTTCGGGACGCGGAACGATTATCTCTAGGCTGCGACAAGGCATTGCCATGTCGCCATACCAAAACCGAGCAAATTTTCATTTCGACAGAGGCCGATAGGCCGACGAGAAATCTCCTATCGTCCCAAATGCATTTTCAGATTGGACGAAAGGAGACTTCTCACCCTAAAGGGATTCGAAGTGATATAGGAGGGGATTGGCGCGCATACGCCCTCTCAAGCTAAGCGTTCTGCGAAGCAGTAAAAAAAAGATAAATCCTACTCCCTAACCCACTTCTCCTTGGCATTGAGGCGGCCACTATCCGTACAGATATCAAGCAAATACATACCACTGGACCAATCTTGCGTATTGAGTTTGAGCTGATGTTCGCCGCTGGCTAGGAACTCTCGCTGCACCCAAACCGTCCGTCCATGCACATCTTTGACGACGATGGTCAGAAATTCGTCTTTTTGTAGACGAGCCCCTATACACAGCTGCTCATGTCCCGGATTAGGAAAAAGGAGGAGCTGATTGGAGAGGTTCAGATTGAAAGGTAAGATCTCGGATAGTAGCGTGCCCTGGTCAAGCGTTTGCACCTTGAGGCGGTATTGATTGAGGCCCATTTTGGGGTTTGGGACGGTATATTGGTATTGTTCCTGTTCGGAGAACGCTGGTATCTCGGCCAAGACTTCGAAGGCATCACTATCTGCGACTTTTTGTTCTAGGCTAATGCTTTTGATTAAGTGAGGATCACCCAGCACCCAAGCTAATTCAATCTGTTCTCCCTTCTGCTTGCCTTCAAAAGATACAATCTGACTGGCGAGGACTTGGGATTCGGTGACAGAAACCCGATCTAGATTGAAATACATTTTGTTCGTCGCATAAGCGCTACAACTGGCGTCTCCCGATTGACTACTCGCAAAAGTGCCCCAAAGCACCTTGTCCCAGTTAGCGCTTGCGGTGATGTTGAAGGTGAAGCGTGTATAGGTGCCTTTTTGTAACTGACTACCCAATACAAATACCTGCGGCGAAACCGAAGGGCTACAAACACTAGAGAGGTTTGGCGCTTGACTGGATTCATAAAAGTAGGCCCCTAGCTGGACACAATCGTTGGGCGAAGCACTGCCAAAACCGCTACCATCGATTTGTACATCAAAGCTTACTTCATAGGTTCTACCTGATATCATAGCTGATTGCAGGCCGACACTGACATTTTCTACATAGGCAGAACTTGGACAGGCTGGATGTTGCGCACCGCCCCAAAGACCCAGTACGCCATTGCCGCTAGAAGGGCTAGCCTGCACACTAGAGCCATAATAGCCACAATTGAAATAATCCGGAGTGGAC
>CAZHOC010000461.1:0-5235 GCA_964534295.1 uncultured Bacteroidia bacterium
CCGGCCTGGTAGGTAAATTGCCCTTCTCGATATTTTACACAAAAGCCCGTCCCCTCATAATGGGATGCATGCACAGAAACATTTACAGGCTTCCCCTTTTTAAACTTATCGAAGCCTAACTCAAAGTATCCCTCAGCATCTGTTATGGTCGAAATTTTACTACCATCAATGCTTACAGTTGCCCCGGCCAAAGGGCTAGTACCCTCTTCATTAAGTACGCGGCCCTTGATCCTGTATCTATCAGGAAGCAAAATTATTTCTCCTGTTGGCATCTTTGTACAATCGGTAGAAGCCGTTCTAGCGGTATTTGAGACCTTACTTTTACTGAGCCTGACTTGGGCATCTAGCTTAGTGATACCAAGAGCAGCAATAATTCCCGCCGCGGCCAAATATTTGGCATATGGCTTAGGTTTAGTGAGCTCTTTTTCTCCTAGCTGATGAGGGGAAAAACGACCACAGGTTTTACCACTGCTGGCCGAAAGTTGGTCCAAGATCTCTCGTGTACCCATATTTCGAAAATCTACTACCGTCTTGCTACAGGCAGCACAAAATCGTCCCTTTTCGGTAGGGGTCATTTCTGACCAATTTTCATGGCAGGGCTCAGGGATACTTAGCTTTAGTTTCATAGCAGTGGTTTGCAATAGGGATGAGGAGGATTGCCTATTTCCATAAATAGGCCCAAAAATTTTCGGCAATCCCGACGCTTTACTTTGGGTGCTGAATCCAATAACTTAATCCCACTATGAAAAATCTGGACATCTACGATAGCATCATTGCGCTGAACCCTAATTTTGAGCGTAAAGGCAAAAGCATGCCTTACACCTCAGCCAATGGCTATATGTTCACCCTGCTCAACAAAGCGGGAGAGATTGGGTTTCGCCTCCCCAAAGAGGAACAAAAACGCTTTAAAGAAACTTATGAAGGTTCGGGGCCTTTTATCAGCTACAATGCTACTATGAAGGATTATGTCCTAATACCCGAACACCTATATAGTGAGACGGAAATTTTGGCTAAATATCTACAGATGTCCTATGAATTTGTGATGTCTCTTCCCCCGAAATAAATCTCAGTTATTTTTAAGCATAGACTATGAACCCTATATTTGACACCTATCGCCCCGAAGGATTTGGAACCGTCAGCGGCTATCTCTTTGTAGAGCATCCAGAGGAATTGATCCATTTTCTCAAACAGGCTTTTTATGCCGAGGAGATCAATCGTGTTATCAGGCCGGACAATGGTGATTTAGGCAATGTAATCCTGAAAATCGGGACATCTTGTTTTATGATTAGTCAGGCAAGGGGGGCTTTCCTCGGTATGAGAACTGCCTTTTATCTTTATGTAAAGGATGTCGACGAGATTCACCAACGTGCGGTCGATCATGGAGCTACTGTTGTCTTTGAAGCAGCCGATATGGATTTTGGAGATAGACAATCCGGCGTAATGGACCCAAGTGGGAATTATTGGTGGATTTCCAATCGCTTTGAAGAAAAAGGCTACCATGAGTAAGGCGCTCGCGCTAATGACCATTCAAACCATCACATAAGATCAATCCTCCTAATCATCCCACCTAAGTGGGCAGAGTAGAGAATCACTAAGGTATTGATTATCAACAAAACGATTAACAGAATGGGAATTTTAGCATTCGGTTTCTCCTCCTGCAAAATACTGGACCAGCCCATAACGCCAATGAGGCCCACAATTCCTTGGATGACAAAAGCAATTCTACCCCAAAGGGCATGATCCTCTACATGATCTTGGGGAAAAGAATCTAAAACTTCTTTGGTCCAATCTGCGGTTTCTGGTCCCGTAAAGTAGGCGATTCCGGTAATGATAGTCAGCACAATCGCTCCGCCCAAAGTCGCTCTCCAAGGACTAGCATCCATGGGAGTTTTTCTATGTACCAAGACCCTATACGCCAACCAAGGGGTGCCAATTACCACAAAATGAACGAGGACTATATGTATCCAATTTGCTATCACCCTGCTTGCGTATTAGGTCTTGGCTTAGGCGGTAAAAATTAATCTTCTCTGCCGGTTTTGATGGCCTCTTTTGGATCAATCCCTTTATCTACTTGATCATAATCTAGGGTAGAGCCGCCCATGCTATGCGGTATCAGATACACAGCTGTCATGACCACCGCAGCTGCCAAAACCGCCGTTCTACTGATATTCTCTTTCTTTTTTGGCTTAAAACCGATAATCGCCAATGCTAGAGCCCAAACAAGCCACATGATGAGCATTTTATTATCAGTAAAATCCCCTCCATAGGGAAAGCCAGTCCAGTATTCCCCAAATGCGCTTTTTTGCACGAGAGGTCCGAGAATCATCCCACCTAGGGTCATCGCGGAGAATGCGACCACTGTCCATTTACGCATAGTTTCAGGATCAAAGAGTACGCTCAATCCGGCTCTGATGCCAAAAATGATAACAATAATCATCATCACCACATGGGGGGTCAAAATCAAGTCGGGCACAGGATCCTTATACCTCAATACTATATTTTCCTCTCCTTTTTCAGGGATATTAAAGGCTTCGCCATTGATACTGCCTTCAATGAAATATTCCATCTTACCAGCAGCTGGCTGCACAGGCAGTTGGGCAATGTACTTCCCATCCTCATCTAACTGAAAAGCCAAGCTTGTAATGGAATCATTTGTCTGGTAGCGCTTATAATGCAAAGTAGCCGTGTATTCAGCATTCTCTAGATAGGGTAATTCAATTTTTGCTCCCTGAGTGGTCTCCTGAGAGCGAAGCAGCTCATACTTATACTTTTCGCCATTAAGCGCTAAATTCCCTTTATACTCGTACGTGGGTCCTGTGCTCCTTTGATAAATCATCGCCCCTAAGGCTAAAAGGACAGACAAAACCCATATAGAAATCTTCTTCAGCATCTTTCTCTTAATTTCTTCTTCTGAAATTATTCTGTAGCACTTGACATCTTTAGTTAGGGCAGTTGGGGCCCTGATGCTAAGCGCTACAAAAACATATCAAAATTAATAAATACATACCGTTTCCACTAGGTATCGATCAGTCTAATTATCAAAAGGGAAATCTTCTAATGTGGATGATCATACAACTTCTTTTTACTAGACTAACCCCATTGCTTTAAAGCCTGCTTTCAACTTATCCATCAAAAATTGATCTCTCTTCATAAGAGTATCCAAATGACAAGCCATGGCTACATTTGCTTGATCAATCAGCATACTCCTAAACTGAGGCTAGACAATAATAAGAGGTACAATAGCATGAGTACGGAAAAGCATGGCCAAGATTTCTACGACCAGGAAGAGGTTTTTGAGCGCTACACCCAAAAACGAAAGAACACCAACAGCCCCAATGAACTGATCGAAAAACCTATCATCCGTCAGCTAGCCCAAGGCATAAAAGGAGATTTGTTAGATATGGGTTGTGGCTATGGCGACCTCTCCGAGGAACTCTTGGCCCTAGGAGCAATTAGCTATCTTGGTATTGACGCTTCGGCAAAGATGATTGAACTGGGGCAGCAACTGCATCAAGATCAGCGGATCCAACTCAAAAAGGCCGATCTAGCACAATTTGATTATGGTGTGGATCAATATGATTGGGCCATCGCACGATTGGTGCTACACTATATCGAGGACCTGGCCGGGCTTTTTTCTCATTTATACCAAGGCCTCCGGCCGAACGCTCAGTTTCTTTTCTCCGTTGAGCACCCACTCCTTACCTCCTCCATGCACCTGCCACGCCCCAAAGGCAAAAAACAAGACTGGACGGTAGATCAATACTTCGTGGAGGGAGCCAGATCTCAAAACTGGATGGGCGGCAGCGTCATCAAATATCACCGCAGCTTGGAGACCTACTGGCGCTTGCTCAATGAGGCTGGGTTCCGCGTAGCGGAAATCAAAGAAGGACGCCCCGAACCCGCCTTATTTCAAGACAGAAGCGAATATGAGCGGCGCTGTCGCATCCCTATCTTTTTGATTATCAAGGCTCAGAAAGTCTAAGCTCCTCTAATTCAATTTTAGACTTAAGGCGACAATCAGGGAGTAATTTCTCATTACCACAAGTCCGCTATTGTTCAATACACCGTTATTGACCATACCATAGGCCTTAAACCCTATCCGCTGCCAATACCAACTCAAGGAGACAAAAGGTTCTAAACTCACATCTGATTCGTTGGGTAATACCAAATCAAATTTCGGCGAAAATATGGGTTCAAAATCCAACTATTGCTGTATCTCCATGACCGGATCACTGATAATATTATAGGAGATAGCTGTTCCCAAACCTAAGCTCAACTCACTAGGTCCAAGTTGAATTATTCGGGCCAATTCAATCGGCGCACTCAATTGCCTAATCCGGACATCAAACTCATGCCGCTCAAAGTTTCCCTGACTAGGATCATTACCAGTATATTGATCATATACTTGTCGGATATTATACCCTTTATACCATAGTCCCAATCCAACTACCCATTTTGGGCGATAAGGAGTCAGAGATAGAAAGACATTCCCTCCTAAAGCATAGTTTGTTTGGGCAGGATAATCGCCTTCCAATAGGTGCTCAAATTGGTTTATGTTTGAATTTGCGATAAAGTTGATGGCAGTGGTATTGGTCCCTAGATTTAAGGTCCATTGCACTGGGACCCCTTTTCTTTGTGGATTTGTGTAAATAGATTTTGGTCGAGCGCCAAGACACCTATTGTATTCCTCTAAAAGCTCAATTAGTTCCAGTTTTTGTAGTTCTAAGTCTGAAAAAGAAATGCCTCCCTCTTCGCAGTCGACTAGATAATACTTCAGGACTTGATGAAAATTATTGTCTGTTACCTTTATCCACTCTGAAGCATTTGCGGCAGGATCGGGATTGGGTTTCAAGTACTCATAGGTAACTAATTCTTCAAAAGGGCTATCCACCATTTTGAGATAGTAATGGGCGGCACCTACACTATCAGTAAAACTATACATACTTGCTTGGCCTGAGACCTCAGTAGTTAAAAAGACGATTTTGGTCTTTGCTAGAGGCCTTTCAAAATCCTCAACGTATTTTCCAATTTGCTCTTCTACGGTGAGTTCTGCTGCTAAAAAGCGGATACCTAGAAACCCGAATCCTTTAATTTCGGTAGGCGAATAGATTTTTTCAGGCTTAGAGGTTTTTGACTTTGAAAAACCTATCTGCCGGTAAAGTTCAACTCTTTTGCCGGGAAAAACGAATCCCTTAATAGTATCAGATTGGTGATCAACGATATAACCCGCAAATG
>CAZHOC010000462.1:0-5230 GCA_964534295.1 uncultured Bacteroidia bacterium
TATCAAGCGACTAATCCCGTTGAGAGTACAGCTACGATTGCTGATGGCGCGCTGACTTTTAGTACTCAATCAGGGAGCCGCTTGCATTTTGGTTTTGGTCCCTTGGCTAGTGTCGGAGATATTATCTTTTGGGACTTTGATGGTGATGGCCAACTAGATCCCCTTGAGCAAGGCATTGCAGGAGTAGAGGTTTGTCTTTGTGAAGGTGAGCTCAGTCCTTGTACTGGTGCCAACGCCATCCAGACTACTACTACCAGTGATGGAACAGATGGTAATCCAATCGGTTCATACAGCTTTGAGGACTTAGTGCCGGGAGATTATACCATAGGGGTAATCACAAATACGAGCCCTATTTCTAATGCTGATTTGACCGCTTCTCCCGCATCCTTGGGTTCCCCTTGCTCGGGAAGTTGTGAAAGTAATTATCACTTTGAAATCGAAAATGGTCGTCCGATCCAGGGCATCAACTTTGGCTACGAGGCCACAGGAGTAATGGGGGGTGTTGTATGGTATGATATCAATAATAACCAGGTGATGGACACTGGCGAGCAAGGCCTTGCCAACCAAATCATTGCTTTGATTCCGCCTAGTAGGGTAGATATAGGAGGGGGGCGTGGCCGAGCGGTTCTCAAAACCACCAATGAAAATGGGGAATATAATTTTTATAATCTCCCAGATGGTTTTTATAGACTTTCACCCAAAGCTCCGGTGGGCTATGTATTTACCAATGACGGAGACGGGGATATAAATGGATTGGCGTACATTTTTATCCGTTCCGGCAAGGTATTCGCTATTGGGCGGACATACTGTTCGGATTGTGATATGGATGCAAATGTGGGGCTTAGAGTAGGAGGTTATTACTCAATTAGCGGTCAGGTTTGTATCGATGATCCGAGTATTGATGGTAGCTGCAATAATGCGGTCTTAGACCAAGGTATGGAAGGCTATAAGGTGCTATTAAGCAATAGTACAGGTACTTATTTAGGGATGGTAGATACAGATTCCGATGGAATTTATTCTTTTACCAATCTCAATCCCGGGACCTATAATGTATCATTAGCCCAAGACAAATTCCCTCTGAACTTATCTACCCTCAGTACTGAGGTCGCTCAATCACCTGCCAGTCAAATAGTAAGTAATGCAGAGTATACTAGCATGCAAGTGGTGCTAGGCTCAAGTAATTTGAGTGGCGTAGACTTCGCTTTTGAGCTATCCAATGATTTTGACCTAGGCAATTTGCCTTTGAGCTACTTTGCTCGTACCGGCTTTGCCTATCATATACTGGACAATAGTTCTCACTACCTAGGGCAGCAAGTGGCCTCTGACGAATTGAGTTTAGGGAGCATAAGCGGTTTTGTTTCTGATCATAGTATCGCCAATAATGTGGACGATGGCGTAAGCTTTTTGGAACTCAGCTCCTGGCAAGATGGTACCGTTGCCGAAGGCAAGGGGGGGAGCCTGCAAGCAGAAGCTTCTGCCGATGGCTGGCTTGTCGGTTGGATTGACTTCAATCAAGATGATGACTTCTTAGATGAAGGAGAAATGATCGTAAATCAAGCGGCAAGCGCTGGCAGTAATGTGATTACTTTCGACATTCCTGCAGGTACTAGTCTTGATCAAAACTACTATAGTCGGGTTAGATTCTTCGAATCGGAGCCTTTTATGTCCCTGACATCATTTTCTGGTGGGGCGCTAGGAGGGGAGGTGGAAGACTACAGTCTAGACTTTAGTTCTTTGCCGGTCGAATTGGTCTCTTTTGCAGCAGAGCAAGCAAGCCAAAGTGTAGCACTTAGTTGGACAACAGCTTCAGAGGAAAATACACTTCGCTTCGAAATCGAGAGATCTATCGATGGTCTCCTATTTAGTAATATCGGCCAAGTTGCAGCCATAGGCAATTCCGTGGACCTGCAAACTTATGATTGGGAGGATCAGAGTATTGCCAATCTCGCATTTCCTAAGCTCTACTATCGCCTCAAGATGCTTGACTTAGATGGTAGCTTTACCTACAGCCAAATCGAATTAGTTACGCTCACTAGTGCTTCGGATTTCAGTCTGATGCTGGCGCCAAGTCCACCCAAGGATTTCCTAAAAGTTGAGTTTACCGCCGACCCTGCCCAAACGGCAGAGCTAGTAGTGGTCAATAGTCTCGGACAGGTCATGTGGAGCGAACGCTTTATGCCCGAAGCTGGGGTTAACTATTGGGAGCATCCAGTAACTGAATATATCAGCGGGGTCTATTACCTGCGCTTGCTTTCTGGGCAAGAAAAACGAGTGATCAAATTTATTCTCAATTAAGACTCAAGTCTCTCTTTCCTACACCTGCCATATGAATACTAATCTTTCTTTTACTCAAAGCATGGCTTCTATCGGCATCCTCATCATCGCTTTATTAACGATGCCAGAAGGCTTGCTGGCTTACTCTCGCTTGTCTAAGCAAAATGATATGATACATTTAGAGGTGAAAAGAGAGGCGAGAGATGCTGAGATAAAATGGGGTTTAGTGAATCCTTCGGAGCTGCCTCATCATTTTGAGCTTGAACGCTCCTTGGATGGCTTACATTTTCAGACTATCCATGAAGAATTAGCCCAAGCACAGGAAAACTATTTGGAGTATTCTTTCCTAGATGAAGGAGTTATGGACAAAGGTTTGGATGCGGCCTATTATCGCATCAAACAAGTCGCGGAGGATGGTACCCCTAGCTACAGCCATATCATTGAACTTTCTTTGAGTGAGGAAGTGGTAGTAGTAATCAGCCTATATCCCAATCCTGCCGATACTAGACTTTATGCCCAATATACTCTCCGCAATGCCAATGGCAAGAATCTCTCCATTATTAACGGTTTGGGTAAGACGCATTGGACACGTCCTGCGATTGAAGAGGGTATGCATACCGAAGCCATTGACGTGAGTCAATGGCCAGCCGGTATTTATTATTTTCAAGTTCGACACGCTTCTGGTAAAAAGGTCCAGAAGTTTGTGGTCAAGTAGATTATTCAATCACGATCTTACGAGAAAGCATGCCTTGTCCATCGTTAAGGCTTAAGAAGTAAATGCCTGCCGGTAGATGACGTAGGTCAAGCTCGAGTTGAGCGTTCGGCCCGGCCGCTAAAGAAGACTGCTGGATCATACGACCTTGTGTATCACGGATCTGCACGGCGAAGTCTCTTTTGGCAACACCTGATAAGCTGATCTTGAACAATCCATTACTTGGATTTGGGCTTACGACCGCAGATTCGAATAGATTGCGTGTTTCTAGGTCCTCAATATCGGTAGTTACAGTATTGGGGAAGTATTGGTAAGTAAGATTGGCATAGACAGAGCCTTCACCGTCGCCATCGGTTTCTACATAGTTTTCGGCTACAGCATAAAAGGTTTGCATCCCAGGAGTTACATCATACACTCGGGTGTGTGAGAAGGAAATACGGTTGAGATTGTTATCAACCGCTTCAATACCTACGGCACCATCATTGACACTCCAATCTGCTGTATTGCTAGCGGCCAACACCATGCGATCTCCAACGTCTGGGATGCCATAACCATTGAAGTGAACCACAACTTTCCCGGCTGCAGGGGCGTCGAATGTCAGATTAGTTAGCGTTACAGGTGCGCCACGCATGGGGGTATTGGTACTAACGATAGGAGCCATTTGACTAAAAGCATCTCCAATCGTGTCTGGAAAAAACTCAGCTGTAAAGTGTCCATAGATGGAAATCTCTCCCGTGCCATTGGTCTCCACATAGTTTTGAGCTACTGCGTAGAACGTATGACTCCCGGCGCTGACTGGATAAGCACGAGAATGAGAAAAGCTAGTAGTGTTTAGATCACCGTCATAGGCTTCTACGCTACACTGACCATTATTGGACTGCCAAGCGATATTTTCATTAGCGGCCAGGACAATGCGATCACCTGGGCTAGAAATACATGAGCCATCAAAGTTTAGTACTACAGTACCAGCAATTGGGGCATTTACATTTAGACTCGCAAAGCTAGTGGGGGCCGTTCTTACATTTATCCCAGACTGCTCGATCTCAGCACTGGTAACTTTAGCCATAGTGCCGCTATTGGGGTAAAACTTAACCGTGAGGCTACCATATACAGAGGCGATACCGCTACCGTCCGTTTCTACCCAGTTTTCACCTACTGCGTAGAACGAGTGATTGCCGGCTCCTACGTCGTAGGTACGGGTATGAGAAAATGAGCGCGCTCTTTGATCGTTATTATAAGCCTCAATACCTACGTTGCCAGAGTTAACTTCCCAATCGGGATTGTCATTGGCAGCTAAGATCAGACGATCTCCTGGATCTACCCATCCTGAGCCATCAAAACGAACCACTACTTTTCCTGCTTGAGAAGTAGTAATGTCCTGCTGGGCTAGGACTACCGGTGCGCCACGAAAATTGACATTGGTTTGATTGATACCCTGGTGGTACACTTGGACCTGGGCGTTCAGCTGAAAGCTAGAAAAAAGAAAGGTGAGCAATAATAGAGTGGAAAACTTATACATGACAATACGTTGATTAGGTTGTTTGCTCTATTGACGCGCCAGCCTAATCGATTACATCTTGTCTGCTAAAATTTATAATTCTAATTCTTTGGCGGGGTCCCAAAATACCTCTGCAAAGTTTTGGATTTGATTGTCTTCAACGATTACGCCTTCAGCTCTAAGTGATTCATCCATAGGACGTTCTGGAGGGAAATGATGCCTCCCGCTCAGGATGCCGAGGCGATTTACTACCCTATGGGCAGGCACATCATGTAAGGCAAAACTACTGTTCATGGCGTAGCCCACCATACGGGCACTCTTCGCAGCACCAAGATATTTGGCGATGGCGCCATAGCTGGTAACCCGCCCCTTGGGGATGAGGCGAACTACATCGTAGACATTCTCAAAAAAGTTGTATTTATCCGTCTTGCTCATGCCAAACTTCGCTTTTGTGGATGAGGACCAAGGCTAGCCAAAACATGGAGCCAATCTTGTCCACTTCGATCAATTCGTTCAATAAACTATGAAATAAGATCGTACACAAACTCAGCGTCGCCATCATCAAGATACTTTGCCGCAGCGGGTCTGTAATTTCCCCTCTGAGCCTTGCCGCTTTGAGCAGCATATAAATACAAATCCCGATAAATAATAAACCTCCCGGAAAGCCTTGCTCAGTGAAGGTCATCAAGAAGTAGTTGTGGGTCGTAGATTGCTCCGGATTATCACTTACATAAGTCCGGAAGGCA
>CAZHOC010000463.1:0-5230 GCA_964534295.1 uncultured Bacteroidia bacterium
ATCTGATTATAAACGCCATTCACTATACCCCTAGTGAGCGGACGCCTATTATCCAGATTAGCACTCGACAAACAAAAAATCACCTCCAAATCATTATCGCTGATCATGGGATAGGCATTCCGGATGAGGAGCTAAATAAGATATTCGAACCTTACTATCGAGGTAATATCAAGCAACCAGGAACCGGACTAGGCCTAGCTATCGTCAAAAACTGTGTCTCCATGCTAGGCGGCAAGATATGGGTAGAATCCGAACTGGGGTATGGCTCATGCTTTACGATACAACTACCTGTCAGCCTTTTAGCGCCACCTAAACCTTTTCCTACCAATTCAAACTCTTAATGAAAATTAAAATGTTACACCAACCCCTTCCCCAATCATGGGCCCTATTACTGCTAGGGCTGCTTTTGAGCCCTTGGGGCTTACAAGCCCAAAAACCTCAATCCCTCCGACAAATCACCGAATCCATAGATGAAGCCGGTTGGCTACGTATCCGTGCCGATGTTTCGCTTAGCGCAAAAGATTTTTGGGAGATTTATGGTGAAGAACTAGGGCTAAAAGCGGATGATGAAATGCGTTTGATAAAATCACAGATTGATGATTTAGGCCTAAGCCATCAAAGATATCAGCAATATCACGCAGCTTATAAAGTGGAAGGAGCTGAATACAGCCTGCACTTGCGTAATGGCAATGTATTCCTTGCCCATGGTAGCTTAGGCAAAGCGTTCTCCGGAGGAGTAATCCCAAATATAAGTGAGACAGAAGCTCTAGAACTAGCCAAAAATCAATTGGGAGGGAAAGTTTATGCCTGGGAAGATGAAGAGTGGGAGCAAGCACGGAAACTAGAAGGTGATGGATCTGCTACTTGGTTACCTAAAGGAGAGCTTAGATTTGTCTTAGATCGGGGTAATAAAGATGAGCGTTACATTTTATGCTGGTATTTCGAAATTACGATGCTTGATCCCTTTGAAGATTACGCGCTAGCAATAGATGCAAGCACTGGCGGAGTATTGGCGCAAACTGCCTTATTTTATGGTTGCTCCGGAGCAGATGCCGCTTCCATCAGTAATACATTGTATAACGGTACTCAGGCTTTTACTAGTGTCGACAGAGGCTCTGATATGGTGCTGGAAGACTGCAGTAGAGATATTGAAACGCGTATATTCCAAGGACGGCTTAATTTTGTGGGTGCTTGGGTGCCACGCTCATGGGGTAGTATGACACGTGTTTTTAACAATACCCCTTTTTGGTGGAATAATAATCGAGCAGAGACCTCCGCACACTGGGCCGCGCAAGAAGCTTGGGACTACTTTGAAAATGCCTTTGGCTACACTGGATGGGATGGTTCGGGGAGAAGGGTGAGATTGGCCACTCAGTTTCGTTATGCCAACGGTAACTTCTCCAATAATGCAGCCTATTCAACCACTAAGGAGATGATGCTATTCGGAGCAAATACCAATGTAACGCCTATCCGTCATCGAGTGAGTCTGGATCTTGTCGGACATGAATATGCTCATGGAGTCATAGAAAACACTGCCGCCTTCAAATACGAACGTGAGTCAGGAGCATTAAGTGAAGGCTACGCTGATATATTTGGTTTTTTGATCGAGCGCGCGGCACAAAATGGTTTTAATCTAGACTGGTGGATCAGTGAGGACGATCTCATGTTTAGCCGACAGATGGAAAATCCACTTAGTACGAATCAGCCCAATGTCGTTTGGGGTGGTTTTTATGTCGATCCTACTTCTGGCGGTTGCCCTTTTCCTCAGCCATCCAACGACTTTTGTGGCGTTCATATTAATTGCTCCATCCTTACTAAAGCCTTTAATCTTGTAGCAGGAAGCCATATCCAGCAGAATAATATCTTTACCCCCGGCATAGGTATTGATGCAGCAGCGGCCATTGCTTTTCGGGCCTTACGGTACTATTTACAGGCCACAGATGGTTTTATTGACGCCAGAGCTGCTTGGTTACAAGCTGCAACCGATTTGTATGGAAGCTGCTCCGCAGAACGCCATGCCGTAGCCAATGCCTGGGCCTCAGTTGGTGTAGGAACGGCCTTTAACAACAATACGATCTGTACCAATATCAATGGGCCTAACTTTATCCAAGATTGTTGGTGGACTCCAGCACAAAACTTTTACTATTCAACTCAATCCTATGCAGGTGCCAACATCAGTTGGAATGTACCTTGGGGCTTAAGCTATTATACCTATGGTGCTAATAATCAGCATCTGGCGATTACTGGAATTTTACCAGGCTTTCAAGGGGGTAATATCTCTGCCAGCTCAAATTGGAACGGCCAACTTAGTGGACATGACAACTTTTACGTGATGGTTGATGATTGTAGTCAGTTTCGCCAGGCAGCACCTGATGAACAGTCTCCGCTATTTGAGCTGATCGGTAATCCTGTACAAGACAAAGTACGCATGCAGCTTTTTGGACACCAGATCAGTCTGAAATTGATAGATATGGAGGGCAAAGTATTGCGGCAGATAGAAACCGATGCTAATAGTGTAAAGCTAGATGTATCAGCATTTGCATCAGGCTACTACCTATTGCAGGCTGAGTCTCAAGCTCAAACCCAAGTCGAACGCTTAATCATAATACGATGAACAGAATCCTGAGCGTATTACTCCTATTGTTTGTTGCTACCCTGCCGCTTGCAGCGCAGCAATCCCTTTCGCTTGGTTTGAGCTATTCACATGAACCTCAATGGGGGACTCTTTTGCCTCTGGCTGGCTTAGACCATGGACTTTCTAATAAAAGTGTGGGTATTCGTTACCAGCGCCCGATTTCTCGATTGGGAGCGGAGATTGAGTGGCAGTATACCTTAAGTGGTTATGGCTATGAAGCACGTCTGGCCTTCGGCCGAACGCCAAGTTCTGGAGAAGAGGCCTTGCTGGATAACATTCAATCTGGCCTTTGGCCGAACCACAGTATCCAACATCAGGCAGCGGCTTTGCTATTGCGGGAGTGGCCTCGGAATCCAGCAGGACGATTGTTTGTCGGCCTAGGGATTGGTCCCTTGCTACGACTGGGAATTGACCGTCGGAGCTGGACCTATGACCACGGAAGCTGGGTAGAAGGCTATTTTGACACCCGGGTCGGTTTGGATGCGGGCCTTGCCGGAAAACTGCAGCTCCGTTGTGCAATCAACGACCGCTGGTCTTTGATACTTGCTGGCCAATGGGATCAATACCTATTGATAAGCAAGGAAAGTAATCTCTTGAGCGAAGTGCTAGTTGCGAATCGAACGGGGCATTTAGGGCTGTTTTGTAGCTATCGTTTTTAGATCAGTAGTTCCCATACAGCATGAACCGGCAGCCAAGTGATTGGTTGCCGGTTTTTCATGCTGTATCAATGACCATGGTCCTCACTCTAAATGGACTACTCGTCAATAGCAATGTTTGGTAGTGAACGCATCCTTTTCACCAGTTATAGTCCTCATTCTAAATGGACTACTCGTCAATCTGAGCCGGGCTTCTACCAATACAGCCCTATCAAGTTATAGTCCTCATTCTAAATGGACTACTCGTCAATAATAAAGAACGAGGCCGCTTTCGCATGCTTTGTCGTTATAGTCCTCATTCTAAATGGACTACTCGTCAATTCGTCAGGTTTTTTATAGACTTAGCGTACTACGCTATAGTCCTCATTCTAAATGGACTACTCGTCAATTTGACAATCCTGTTGCCTATCTTGATGAAGATCAGTTATAGTCCTCATTCTAAATGGACTACTCGTCAATTTATGCCGTTCGGAACTTCCTTTACACGTTTAGTGTTATAGTCCTCATTCTAAATGGACTACTCGTCAATAGTGAAAATTGATAAAAGACTCGCTATCAATGATTAAGAACTGTTTTATTTCAGCCTAAGACCTCTATAATAGAGCAATTTCGGTATTTTTCGTACTGAAAAAACTGTTAACATTTCAGCAAGCAGAAATATAATATACGTCAAAGAAACAGATATTCATACCCTTTGGTAGGTTTAGCCTGTAATACGCCATAATTGATTACGACCATAGCCTTCGCTTACACTTTTACCCAAGCCTATGTTGGCGGGAATACATAGGTTGGCAGTGTATCGAATGTCAAATGCAAGCAAACTGACATTACGATAGCGAGTTTGTTTGGTCCGTTCAATCTCTTGAATTTCTATTTGTAAGGTCCAGTCGATATCCCAGTGCATAGCCTTGGCAAAGGCTAGCAAGTGAGCCGTGAGGATTCGTTCCAGCAACTGCTTACGCGCGATATCAGAGGGCGCCGCTTGCCATCGATGGTAATTTCTCTGGTTGAGCGCAATCCAGTCTTTTAGGCGATATTGCAGAGATTTTGTACTGGTTTTGAGTTCCCAAGTACGTTGCCGAAAATCACGGATCGGAAGCTTGAGGTCTTCCCCTTTCAAAGATAAAGTGCCATCATAGTCTGCTAGAAACCGGCTAACAGCCAAGGCTCCTTCATTGTATCCCAGCATGGCGGCATGTCCTTGATATAAGCGATACTGGACCAAAGGGTAGCGATTAATAACTTTTCCATTAGCAGGAGATTTCCTTGATTGATGGTTATGAAATAGGTCCTGTTCCCAACCTGCTTTCTCTGCGATAGCAGCCCTAAAACGGGAGAGATCTGCTACCTCTAGTGGTAGCGAAAAGCAGAGCAAGCTTTGCCGCAGTATGGTTTGATTTGGGTTGTTGTGAGCAGGAGCTGAGATTATCGGTGATGGTTTCATCATTATGGATTGAGTTCTAGATTATCACTTAAGGCGCCGTATCCGGTATGGGTCTTGGCACCCACACCCTGAAATTTGAGAATAGCTGTGAAGAGTTGCACCTTGCTTTCCGGGGACAAGAGCTTCGGGCTATTCTGGTTTTCTACAAATCGAAAGCTGAAATTCCAAATTACGCCAGCGGGAACCTTAAGAAAGAGCAAGGGAACTGGCTCGGCTAAACCTGCCGGATCGTGAGGCGTAATAACGTCTAATTCCAAAATCTTCCCATCCAGGTCAGCATGTAGAATGACAGCATCAAAGACAATATCTCGTTGGTATACACCTAGAGGATCAATCTCTCCATCTAAGCGATGAATTTCTCCTCCAAAAATCTCTGCTTCCAGCGCAGGTAGGTGTCTCACTTTAACTTGCGGAGCAATCACTGAGAGGCTTTCGAGTAGGAAATCAGGATGACGGAACGCAGAGCGGATAGCCCCTTTTACTGAGCTACCAGGG
>CAZHOC010000464.1:0-5229 GCA_964534295.1 uncultured Bacteroidia bacterium
TGATCTCGATCATTTAGAATTACTCCTTAAAAAGGCGCAGGGCAATATTTTCATTGGTACCGAGTCGGTATTCAGTATGGATGGGGACAGAGCTCCTTTACAGGAGATTTGTCAGTTAGCTCAGCGCTATCAAGCAGCGGTAATTGTTGACGAGGCGCATAGTAACGGGATCCTAGGTCCACAAGGCAAAGGATTTGTGGTCGCAGAGGAGCTTGAGCAGCAAGTATTTGCTCGGGTACAAACGTTCGGCAAAGCCGTGGGGCGACATGGAGCGATCATACTCGGTAGCAAAACGCTCAAAGAGTATCTACTCAATTTTGCTCGCTCTTTTGTCTTTACCACTGCCCTACCCCCTCAAAGTATTCAAGCCATCGATCAGGCCTACGATTTGATGCAAATAGCAGACGATAGACGCAGCCAGCTTTTGCAAAATGTGCAGGCATTTATTGCCATGAGGGAGCGTTCGCCATGGGCGTGGCTAGAAAGTGAAAGCTGGATCCAATCGGTGATCATTCCGGGCAATCAAAGGGTACGGCTCGTCGCCGAACGCTTAAAATCAGCCGGCTTTGCCGTCAAAGCCATCGTCAGTCCCACCGTAGCCCCAGGCAGTGAACGTATCCGTATTTGCCTCCACAGCTTTAACACAAAAAGCGAAATAGAGGCACTATTGAAAAATCTCAAAGATCTACATCAGGAATTATGCAGCGATATGTCGTCGCCGGTATTGGCACAGAAATAGGCAAAACCGTGGTTTCAGCCATCCTTTGCCATGCGCTAGGAGCTGATTATTGGAAGCCAGTGCAGGCCGGGGAACTTGATTTTAGCGATAGCCATAAGGTACAGCAATGGGCCGCCCTCAGCGATGCTCAAGTCCATCAGGAGGCTTATGCCTTAAATCAACCTATGTCGCCTCATGCCGCCGCCCCATTGGATGGCGTTGAAATAAGCATGGATCATTTCCAGCTTCCAGAATCAGATCACCCATTGATTGTGGAACTAGCGGGTGGCATTATGGTGCCGCTCAATGACCGACACCTCAACCTGGATTTGTTGAAACAATGGCAGCTGCCGGTGATTCTCGTTTCTCGTTATTATCTAGGCAATATCAATCACAGTCTATTGAGTGCGGCCATTTTGCAGCAGCATGGCATTCCCGTTAAGGGCTGGATACTCAATGGGGATACAGTCCAGCCTACTAAAGAGGCGATTTTATCCTTTAGTGGCATTCCTTTACTAGCAGAGATCCCTGATACTGAGGAAGTAGATAGCCATTTTGTTCAAAGCGAGGCTCAGCGTCTGCAAGCCAGTCTCAGGCAAGCATTGTTATGATCGATTTACAATTTGACAAAGCCCATCTGTGGCATCCCTATACCTCAATGCATCATCCGCTACCCGTTTATCCAGTGGTTGGTGCCGAAGGTGTTTATATAGAATTAGAAGATGGCAAGCGGCTGATTGATGGCATGTCTAGTTGGTGGACAGCTATCCATGGTTATAATCATCCGGTGCTCAATCAAGCGATGCAAGGCCAGCTAGATCGGATGTCGCATGTGATGTTTGGGGGTTTGACGCATGAACCAGCGATTGAGTTGGGTAAAAAGTTGGTGGCGATCAGTCCGCCTTCCATTGATAAAGTCTTTTTTGCAGACTCAGGTTCAGTTGCCGTTGAGGTAGCCATCAAAATGGCAATCCAATACTGCTTTGCTAAAGGCCAGCCCCAAAAACAAGAATTGTTGACCATCCGCTCCGGCTATCATGGGGACACCTTCCAAGCGATGTCCGTCTGCGATCCTGTAACGGGCATGCATGAGATCTTTAGAGGAGTACTCCCCAAGCATCATTTTGCAGAGGCGCCAAAGATTGCTTTTCATGATACCTGGCAGGCTGAGGATATAGCCTCTTTCAAGCAATTGATAGAAGCGAATCACCACAAATTGGCGGCGGTAATTATGGAGCCGATTGTGCAAGGTGCAGGTGGGATGCGCTTTTATCACCCTGAGTATTTGAAAGAGGTCAGACGACTCTGCGATCGCTATGAAGTATTGCTCATTTTAGATGAAATCGCTACTGGCTTTGGCAGAACCGGTAAACTCTTTGCCTGCGAGCATGCGGGGATCGAGCCAGATATCATGTGTGTGGGTAAAGCCTTGACCGGAGGTTATATGACTTTATCGGCTACCATGACCAGCGAAAAAGTCAGTCAGCATATCTCAATGGGCCAAGCCAATGGAGGCGTTTTCATGCACGGTCCAACCTTTATGGGAAATCCGCTTGCTTGTGCTGTGGCCGGCGCAAGTATTGATTTATTGTTGGCTAGTGATTGGGAAAAGCGAGTAGCACAGATTGAGCAAGGCTTGCGCCAAGGCCTCTCTACCTGCTCAGCATTAGGTGCTGTCGCGGAGGTCCGTGTACTCGGCGCCATTGGCGTAGTAGAAATGAAAAAGCCCGTCGAGATGGCGAGCATCCAACGGGCATTTGTTCAGGCGGGGGTTTGGGTAAGACCTTTTGGCAAGTTGGTCTACGTTATGCCACCCTATATTATTTCAGAAGAACAATTGGCCGCCTTATGTCAGGCCATTGTCCAAGTAATTTCGGTTCAAGCTAATTAAGCTTTACTAGCTTCGTCAGCAGCATCTTCGGCGGCGTCTTCTACTGCCTCAGCAGCATCAGCAACAGCATCTTTAGCTTCTTCTACAGTTTCTGTAGCGGTTTCTTTTGCCTCGGCAACGGCTTCACCGGCAGTTTCTGCCGCTTCTTGGGTTTCGCCTTTTACTTTGGCAGCAATTTCATCGCCTTTTTCTTTGACTGTATCCACCGCATCAACGACCATTTCGCTACCTTTTTCGTAGGCATCGACGGCCATTTCTTTGGCAGAGTCCACGGCTTCTCCAGCCATTTCCTTACCTTTTTCGGCAATTTCACTGCCTTTTTCAACAATGGCACTTGCAGTTTCTTTGGCAGAATCAACCGCATCACCAGCCATTTCTTTGCCTTTCTCTACCATTTCGCCGCCTTTTTCCATCACAGCACTGGTAGTTTCTTTAGCTGAATCTACTGCTTCACCTGCCATTTCTTTACCTTTTTCGTAGGCTTGGTTGGCTACTTCCTTGGCTTTATCGAGCGCTTCACTGGCTTCTTCTTTCACTTCTTCCATCACCTCTGCACCCTTCTCGTAGGCCTCAGCGGCGAGTTCTTTAGCGTCATCAATCGCTTCTTCTGCAGCCTTCTTAGTGCTGCCAAAGATGTTTTTTATTGAATCAAAGATTCCCATAATTTTCAGGTTAATGTATGTGAGTTTTCTTATGATATATGGAATAATACGAATATTTGACAATATAGCGAGTATAAGGTCACTTTTTTGTGATGGATTTTACGATTAGATAAAAAAAAGAGCAACTAATTAGCTGCTCTGTATCATTCTATTAATGAAGCTTTTAGATTTGTGCCAAGGCCTTGGCTAAATCATCAATCAAATCATCTGCATCCTCAATCCCTACCGAAAGTCGGATCAAAGTATCTGACAAACCCGCTTTCTCTCGCTCTGCTTTAGGAATAGACGCATGGGTCATAGTTGCGGGGTGCCCAATTAATGATTCTACTCCCCCCAGACTCTCGGCTAAGGCAAACAATTGTGTGCCGCTTAAAATTTTGATGGCATCTTCCATGGAATCCCCTTTAAGTGTAAAAGACATCATACCGCCAAAGTCATGCATCTGCTCAACGGCAATCGCATGGTTGGGGTGTTCGGCGAAGCCGGGCCAATTGACATGAGAAACCTTAGGATGTGCTCTTAGAAAATGAGCTACTTTCCGGCCATTTTCACAATGCGCCCGCATCCTCAATGCTAAGGTCTTGATTCCCCTTAACGCTAAAAAGGAATCCATAGGACCGGGAACAGCGCCGCAAGATTTTTGAATAAACCTGATCTGCGCATCTAGTTCAGCATCATTGACTATCACACAACCCATGACCACGTCAGAATGCCCGCCTATGTATTTGGTGATGGA
Source organism: uncultured Bacteroidia bacterium (assembly GCA_964534295.1). Classification (GTDB taxonomy): domain Bacteria; phylum Bacteroidota; class Bacteroidia; order J057; family J057; genus JBCAWW01. The sequence continues at coordinate 4,008 of CAZHOC010000464.1, forward strand.
ATGCACGATAATATCTGCTCCTAGCTCTAAAGGATTTTGCAGAGCAGGAGAGGCGAAGGTATTGTCTACTACTGTCAGTAGATTGTGCCGTTTTGCGATTTCAGTGGCTCCTTTGATATCAATGATATTGATTAAGGGATTGGTAGGAGTTTCCAACCAAATCATTTTTGTCTTGTCATTGATAAAAGCTTCAAGCTTACTGATATCTGATAGATTCACATAATGAAACTTGATCCCCAAGGGTTCGAATATCTTACTAAACATCCGATAACTTCCACCATAGAGGTCGTTTGTGGCAATCAGCTCGTCTCCAGGACGGAGCAATTTGATCACAGCGTCCATCGCAGCCATCCCAGAACCAAAACAGCTAGCGAAGCGGGCATTTTCCAAGGCAGCCAAAGCAGTTTCCAAGGCGGAGCGTGTAGGGTTTGTGGTACGCGCATACTCGAAGCCTTTATTGTCTCCGGGAGCCGCTTGAACGTAGGTACTGGTTTGGTAAATGGGTGTCATGATGGCCCCAGTCGAAGGATCGGGTTCGACCCCAGCGTGAACAGCTTTCGTGCTGAATTTCATATGGATTTTTTCGCTATATTCAATTAATCGAGAATAAATCAGATATTTTAATAGCAAGCATTTAAAATATCGGGAACTATTTATTCCCAAACACAGTAAAAGTAATCAATAAAGGCCCATAAATCTTTTTAGTTCCTATGGCAAAATTGAATTCTTCTGAACAGAAAATATTAAAAGAAATAGCTGGCTGGAAAGCAGATAGCCCCAGTTTCCTGAACCGGGCCACAGACTTTGTCAGCAAACCATTGACTTGGTTAACCGAAAAACTCATTCCCGAGGATGTTCGCGGCAGTGTGTCAGGCGTAACCGAAACAGTCATCGAAAAGCTACAGGACGCGACTCAGTGGACAGTCAGTCCTGCAGACGTATTAGCAGCCACCATAGAATTTGAAATTGAAGCAGACAACATAAAAGCCTTGCGCAAGGCTAGTATCCACGACCTGGATCATGTTTCTGAAAAATATATTGAGCAAAATACCCGCGTTGGTGCCCTTAGTGGGGTTGGTACAGGTATCGTAGGATGGCCCGGTTTGATCGCTGATCTGCCAGCTCTTTTTGTACTCTCCTTGAGAACGATCAACCAAATCGCGCTTTGCTATGGCTTTGACCCTAATAGTGATGAGCTAAGTAGTGATCAAAAACTCTACGA
>CAZHOC010000465.1:0-5227 GCA_964534295.1 uncultured Bacteroidia bacterium
ACTAAACTTTAATACGTAACCATGTTTCTAACTCTAAGACGCTCAACAAATGTTGCGCCGCTACAGATCGTATCGATTGATACATTTTTTAAGAGATAAGCGTTCCGCGCAGCGGTAGCCCTACTCCATACCAGGCACTCCCATGGGCGCGCCACTCGTCCGCCAATCAAATTCCGGCGCCTTGCGCTGACGAGGATAAACTTCGTCGAGCGAATCTCCTTTGTAAAGACGACCGTTGATCATCACATAGCTGATGGTGTTGGTATTGCGGATATTGTCCAATGGGTTCTCGTCCAAGATCACCAAATCGGCCAACTTGCCAGCCTCAAGCGAACCCAAATCATTTTGCAGACCAAGAGCCTTTGCACCGAGTATGGTAGCCGTTTTCAAGGCATTATGATTGCTCATGCCGCCAGCTTGCATGGACCACAGCTCCCAATGGTAGCCCAAGCCTTGTAGCTGGCCATGCGAACCTACGCCGCTGATCCCACCGGCTTGTACCAAGTCATCGACAAACTCAGCATGGCGACTGAAAATGTGCTCTTCCGGTAAGAACCAAGAAGCGCGACGACGCGATTTCTGATCAAGCTCTGCTTTAGGTGTAAAGTGATTGATCTTTGCGTCGTTTTGCAGGTCTTCTGTAGCGTAGTAATAATTCTCTGCCCAAGGTCCACCATAAGAAACCAATAAGGTTGGAGTATAAGCGGTCTGGGTTTCATTCATCAATTGGATCACATCTTTGTAAAGGGGATAGATCGGAAATGAATGTTCGTGCCCGGGATAACCATCGATCACTTGAGTCATATTGAGTTTGAAGTCGAGGCCACCTTCGGTAGTTGGCATGAGTCCCTGCTCTTTAGCCGCTTGAATAATCCACTGACGATGCTGGCGATTACCGGTGAGGTACATCTTGATCGTCTTGGTATGATAGTACTCAGAGTATTGCTTCAAAACGCTGCGCGCATGCTCAAGGCTGGTAATGCGATAGGCCCAAAAACCAACTCCGGGTCCGGTGGAATAAATCCTTGGCCCTAGCATCATATTGGCTTCTACCATATCGCCATAGGTCAGGACATCAGTAGTAGCGGTTTGAGGATCGCGAGTGGTGGTAACCCCATAAGCGAGGTTAGCAGCGTAAATCCAAACCTGATTTTTGTGTAAGCCCCAATTGGGCCACATATGGGCGTGAGTATCCACGAAGCCAGGCACGATGGTTTTACCGCTCATGTCCATTTTTTGTGTCCCTTCGGGAACGCTCAAACTGCCCGCTTCGCCGATGGCTTTGATGCGTGCATTTTCAATGAATACATCTCCTTTTTCGATGATCTGATCGCCATCCATGGTGATGAGGCGTGCATTGGTCAAGAGGACCGTACCCTCGGGTACGTCTCGTGCAACTGTAACTTTGATACGTTGCTCGGCGGCTTTGTAAGATTTGTCCTTTGGCTTTTCTTCAGCCGTTTTTTTCTTCTTCTTTTTCTTTTTGGGATTGGCTGCCTCGGCAGCAGCGGCCTTGGCTTTGGCGGCAGCTTCCGCTTTGAGTTGCTTTTCGACCGCTTTAGCTGCGGCTATGTTATAGACGAAATAGGCATTACCGAGCGACCAAAACACTTCTTCACCACTGGCATCCCATTGGGGAAATTCTCCACCAAGATGGGTCAATTTACGTGCGGGAAAGGCTGCATTTTCAGGCTTGGCCACATTGATGGTAGGTACTTCTTTGCCCACATAGGGCACCGTCACCACATAGATATCATTATTGATCTGGGCTAAGGCCTTATCGCCTTTGGGCGCCATGGTGATCATCGAAGCTTTAGAAGGTTTGGGCTTGGTTTCCTTCATGCCATGATAGAGCATACTGTGATCTTCGCCATGCTTGTGCCCTTCAATAGGATTTGCCACTGGAAAGGTGGTAATGCCCGTAATCTTGATGTGTGCTTTTTCATCCGTACCATCCCAACGCATGGAGATGAGTCCCTTTTCGTTGTGGGAAAAATATAGGCGATCATCTAAGTCGGTAAAATGCGGATTAAAACGGCCGTCTGCGGCTTTGATGGAGGTAATCGTTCCGCCGGAGGCGGGAATCCAAGCAATCTGATCTTGCATCCCAAAGCCAAAAGGACCGATCGCATTTTGAAAAGCTTGATTAGAACCTTTGATAAAGAGGATGCGGTCTGTTTTCTCATCATAGACCGGATCAGAATAAGTGCCGCTTTGGGTGGTCAGTTGAGTGGGCGTACCGCCGGTGGCAGCTACTTTTTTGAGATGACCTTCCTTACCATCCCAGCTTACATAAATGACAGATTTGTTATCCGCGCTCCAGGTTGGCATCGCTTCCGTATAGTCGGCATCGGTTAGGCGTTTGGGCTCCCCTGCGGGGAACGCCATCACATAGAGTCGGTTCAGCGCGGTGAAAGCCAGCATTTTGCCATCGGGGGAGCGTTCCGCATCGCGAATCTGCGTCACAATCATCTCCTTTTTATCCTCGATCGGATAATCGAAACGCACTTCTGGTCCCAAGGCGATCTTTTCGTCTACCTCAAAAGGTACAGGGAGCGCCTCACCGCCCTCGATGGGAAGTTTATAGATTTTACCGCCATAAGAAGCGATCAAATGCTTACTATCTGGGGTAAAGGCCATGGCCGGATAAACCCCCAAGGGTGCGATAGACTCTTGCTCATCACGCTGTACTGGATAAGCCAACCAAGACTCATCTCCCGTTTCCAGATTTCGCTTGACTAGACCGGTCTGAGTATTGTAGCGTGAGCCATAGACGAGCCATTTACCATCTGGCGAAAGCGTAGGCGTAAAAGCCGAGCCATAGCGATTGGTCTTCATACTTACCTCACCGGTCTCACGATCGTAGGTCGCCAATTGATATTGGGGCAATTGGGCGTTGTATTGCCAACTCCCTTTTCTTTGGGCAAACCACACAAAGCGGCCATCAGCGCCAAAGGCGGGTTCGACATGCTTCATATTTTCCGGCTTCTTAGTGAGCTGCACTCCGCTACCTCCTTCTTTGTGGTAGAGAAATAGTTTCATGAAGCGCTTGCCTTTGGAGAGCACTAGATAATTGCCGTCTGGGGTCCATTCGGCAGATTGCAGGACGTCGGTTTTCTCTTTGGTGATCTGGGTTGAGTCTCCGCCCTCCACATTCATGATCCAGAGGTTATCGTTGCCGTCGCGGTCAGAGATAAAGGCGATCTGCTTGCCATCCGGACTGAAGCGCGGATGAAAATCAAAGGCCATGCTTTTAGTGATGCGCTTGGCTTTGCCTCCTTCGATAGGAAGGAGATAGAGATCTCCGAGTAGATCAAATACAATTTGCTTACCGTCAGGGCTGACGTCGAGGGAAATCCAAGAGCCCTCGTCTGTCTTAAGCTGCATGCTACGGCCGGGCTCGAGCGAGAGGCCTTTTTTCTTTTTGGCTTTTATATCAGCTGATTCCTGTGCTTGCATGGGTTGCCAGCCAAAAAGCACGATCAGGCTACATATGAGTAGCCGATTCCAATTTCTCATAGTACTGGTAGTTTTTTGTTTCCGATTTAGCAATGTGCCAAAAAAAGTTGGCATTGCGCAACTTCCACTGTGTAGTGCTAAAAAGTGGCAGGATTTTACAGAAAAGCTAGCGCCCTATCTAGGCATTGCCTAACTTCTTGATACTAATCAAAAACATAATAGAAATACCCTATGGACCGCGTTCGCGAAATTGCAAAAATGATCGATCACTCCTTGCTCCACCCGACTATGTCTGACGCAGACCTTGAGGCTGGTTGTGAATTAGCTAAGAAATTTGACACTGCCTCTGTCTGTATCAAACCTTATGCAGTAAAAAAAGCCGTGGAATGGCTAGCCGGTTCCGAGGTACTAGTGGGGACAGTAATCGGCTTTCCGCACGGTAATAGCAGTACTGAGATCAAAATCGCAGAATGCGAACAAGCCTGCGAGGACGGTGCCGTCGAAATCGACATGGTCGCCAACATAGGCAAAGTACTCAGTGAGGATTGGGCGTTCGTCAAAGACGAAATCGCCGCCATCCAAACTGTCTGTCAGAAATATGAAGCTGCTCTGAAAGTGATTTTTGAAAACGATTTCCTACCCGAGGATCACTACAAAATCCGCCTCTGCGAAATCTGTACGGAGGTGGGGGTGGCATTTGTAAAGACTTCTACCGGTTATGGCTTCAACAAAGGCAGCGATGGTAAATATAGCTATGCGGGCGCCACAGATCATGACCTCAAATTGATGCGCAAGCATAGCGGTCCAGCGGTGCAAGTTAAAGCAGCGGGTGCCGTCAGGACTTTGGATGATGCGCTGCGCGTCAAGGAATTAGGCGTTACGAGAATCGGAGCCTCCGCTACGCAAGCCATAGTAGAAGAAGCGATGCGTCGCTTTGCAGGAGCAGAGATCGAGGATAGTGGTAAGACGGTTGAGGGCTACTAGAAATAGATGAATGGGTGAATTTTTGAAGAGCTGAAGACTTTTATGAGATCAACAATTAAAGGATGAAACTAGGATTTGTAAGCGCGATACTACCCGATCTATCTTTGGAGGAAGTCCTGCAGACTGCTGCAGAGATCGGTTATGACTGTGTAGAGATCATGTGTTGGCCGGAGGGCAAAGCGGAAAGACGCTATGCCGGGGTAAGCCACATATTAGTAGAAGATTTTGATGAGGCGCAGGCCAAGGAAGTCTTGGCGCTTTGTGATAAATATGGGGTTTCAATCAGTGCTTTAGGCTATTATTCCAACCCCCTGACACCAGACGAGAGTGAAGCGAAAATCTATCAGGAACATATCCGGAAAGTGATTAGTGCTTCAGCTCTCTTGGGTATCCATAGAATGAATACATTTGTTGGTCGAGACTGGCATAGTTCTGTTGATGAAAATTGGCCACGCTTTGTTGCGGTATGGGGAGCAATCGTACAATATGCTGAATCTTTACAGGTTCGAATAGGTATTGAAAACTGTCCCATGCTTTTCACCCGGGATGAGTGGCCTGGTGGAAAGAACTTGGCTACCACTCCTGCCATCTGGCGTCGTATGTACGGGGATATAAATAGTGACTACTTCGGTTTAAATTTTGATCCTTCTCATTTTATCTGGCAACAAATGGATTATTTGAAGGCCATGCGCGAGTTCTCGCATAAGCTTTTTCATATTCATGCCAAGGATGTCCGTATGGACTACCATCGTCTGGTCGATGCAGGCTTTATGGGCTTTCGCAA
>CAZHOC010000466.1:0-5225 GCA_964534295.1 uncultured Bacteroidia bacterium
CCTAATCTCAAAAATCATCTAACAATGAAAAATATCACCTTCATCGGCCTCGGCATCATGGGCGAAAACATGGCCACCAATCTCCTGCAAGCAGAGGACATCTCCCTCACCGTCTGGAATCGCTCCCCTGAACCGGTAGAACGACTCGTTGCGCGAGGCGCAAAAAAAGCCAAAGACCTCATCACGGCCGTAGCTAATGCAGATATTGTATTTACCATGTTAAGTACTCCGGCGGTAGTCGAGCAACTTGCTTATGGTGAAGGCGGATTTTTGGATCATATGTCTCCTGAAACCCTCTGGGTAGATTGTACTACGGTCGATCCGGCCTCGTCTCGGCGTTCTGCGAAGCAGGCCTTAGCCAGAAATATCCACTTCTTAGACGCTCCTGTAGCCGGCTCAAAACCCCAAGCAGCCAAGGCCTTATTGGTCTTCTACTTAGGGGGAGAAGCGGCAGATGTAACCGAAATTGAACCCTATACCAGTGTGATGGGGCAAAAGGCGATGCATCTAGGCGCGCACGGTATGGGTAGTTCTCTCAAAATGCTCGTCAATGGCTTGCTTGCTCAATCCATGTTGGCCTTTGCGGAGACCGTACTATTAGGCGAAAAAATGGGTTTAGATCGAGAGATGCTACTCAATGTGCTCCCTCAATTACCTGTTACTGCGCCTTTTACCCAATTCAAAACGGACAACATCCGCAATGATCAATATCCGGTTATGTTCCCCCTCGAATGGATGCAAAAGGACCTCCAACTGGCGAGTCAGGCCGCCTACGAAGTGGAGCAGCCACTATTCCTGATCAACTTAGCCAAGGAAGTCTACAGTCAAGCTAAGTTGAGTGGCTATGCGAGGGAAGATTTTAGTGCGATTTATGCGTGGTTGGCAAAGCGTAGCTAAGGCTTTTCATATTTGTGTGTTTACCGCTGCGCGGAACGCTCAGTCTCTCCTTTTGTAGTAATCATTCCTCCCCCTCCCTCCGAAGGGGGAAAACCTTCGATTTGTAATACCATTGAGGGGGAGGAATAAACGCTGCCACAACAAAAAAATGGTGTACGGCAAAAGCCATACACCAAGCATTAGAATAAAAAAGGTGGTAACAAGCGAAGCGTGCACATGGTGCTCTAACCACTGAGCTACAGGCCCAATAATTATACTGAGTGGACCTGGCGGGATTCGAACCCGCGACCTCCCGAATGAAAGTCGAAGTATCACATTTCTACGACACACCTTTTGGGTAGTGCACTAAGTACACTGGCATGTATCAAAAGAAGGAGCAATGAGCGAATAGTGCTTTTGGTTCGTTAACAGCGAAGTATCACTATCCTACGGCATCCCTCATAAGATGGCAAAAAGGCAGGCTGTGGCTTACTCTGAGGATAACTAGACCCCCAGCTTTGGATCGAAGTATCACAGCCTTACGGCACATCTTTCTCTTTGGTGCTTGAGACTTTCCCAAGCCACCGGGTTTATTTCAAAGAAGACGGTAACAAATCGAACTGTGTATCTATTCTGATGCTCTACCAGACTGAGCTACCTGTGAGCCAGGCTCACAGAGCGGGCTTCGAACCCGCGACCTTCAGGTTACCACGAAGTATCACAGTTCTACGACACGTCTATTTCATGATTGTGCTGAGTGTTTAAGTAGCTAGTAGAAAGTAGTTAGTATTTAGACGCTTGCTTTATGCGGCAGTCTTTGTACTTAATACTTTTTACTCACTACTAAAAAGGAAGACGGCAAATAGACGAACTGTGCTTTTATCACTAACTAGCAGCGCTAGCTAGTGGCGAGACTCGAACTCGCACGCCCTAAGGCTTACCAACGAAGTATCACAATTCTACGGCACGTCTTTATCATCACTGTCTTTTTGTGTGGGGCGGCTCAAAACACCGCCCCTTTATCAAAACTCTATTTCAGCGATCAAATCGAGGGCATTTTTGCCTTGTTCGATCGCATCAAGGACTTCAAATACTTTGTCTGACCAACCGGCGATCAAAGCGACGTCATCTCGTTCCATGCTGATTGGGCTTTTACCGTAACCACGCAAATCAAAGAGATATAAACGTGCGCCAGGCGCTAATTTTTTGTAAGCCTTCCATGACTTTTTAAGGCTGTTACCTACGCCGTGGTTGCTCCACATCTGGAGGTCAGTAAACATCATGACCTTATCCATCACGATACGCTTACGAAGCAAATCGTCGATTACTTTATGACCATTGGTTGCATAACCTACACGACCTTCGATTTTCTTAAGTCGTGCCACATTGGACAAAACTGAGCTAGTCGGAAATTGAAATGCTTCCCAACGATCACCAAAGATACCGGTGATGACTGCCTTAGAACGAGCGCGCAAAAGCATGCTCAAAAGCAAACCAATATCATAGGCTTGGATCTTGCTTCGTGGGCTGATTGGACCAAACATAGAGCCTGATACGTCAGCCGCTAAGCAGACTTTGGTATCTAAATCGAAACCTTTAAGGTTTTCGACACTCACCAATGCGGCTTTTTCAAGTGGTCGCAAGAAGTATGAGGCATGCACATGCTTCATGGCTTCCAACTCTAAGTAAGCCGACAAGAATCGAAACGGTAGCTGACGCGAACGTCTTACTTCCTCTGGATTCTTCAATCGCTTAGCCACGATCTTCAAGTAATCAGTGCGGACATCTGCTTGCAAAATGTTTCGCAAGTTTCTCAACAAGGCCATATAGCCAAGTCGACCGCTATCGATAAGCTCTTGCCATTTGTTACGAACGGCCGCTTTCTTTTGACGCTCATTCTTGAAAGTTTGCTGCCCCAAACGGCTCAACTCAACTTCCCAAGTATAAGGGACTGCGAGTTCGTCAGAGACGATCTTGTTAAACAAAATCTGCTCAGCTTCGCTCTCAGGCTTTGGGTGCGTCAAAAACAATGCGTCTTTAAGGCTTACCTCAGTTTTTCGATTGTACTTCGCAAATTGGTATTCGTCAAACTTATGAAAAGCAGCCGCGATACCTTTTTGCAATTGCTTTGACAATCGAGCCAATTTCTTCTGACCGTTTCGGCCATTGGCTAATTGGTAGTAAGCCAAAAGCTCCGTGATTTCGTCCGCTCGCTGGATAACTCGCTTGGTCAATCGATAGACTAAGTCATCACCTGACCAAACTTTGGCCAACTCGACGGTCAAGACCAATGGGATCGAACGCAAGTGCATCTTTTCGCGAGCGTAGATCGCAAGCTGAGCGATGAACTCTGGGTCAACTTTATTGATCAAGCCACGGATACGAGCCACACGATTAGCCTCCCCTTCGTAAAAGCTCTTAGATAAAGTCGAAGTAACGACTGCAGTGTAGAGCTCCATTTCAGGTGTCATTTTCCAGGCTTCTGCACCTTCGTGGTTGATGGTTTTGTTTTTGCCTTTAAGGATTTTATTGAATCGCATGATCGTAATTATTAAGTGTGTAACTGATCAACACTTCAAAGTTGAGGGCTAAGTGCGCAGTCTTTTTGCGTAGTTGAATTTTTTTTCATTTTTTTTGAAAAAATTTTTCATGCCAGCCAATCGAAACGCTCTAATCCGCTACAAAACCATAGATAATTGTCTCAGAAACCGCTTTCGCAAGTGGACTTTGGATGATTTGATAGATGCTTGCTCCGATGCACTTTATGAATATGAAGGAATTGATAAGGGAGTAAGCCGACGCACGGTGCAAATGGATATCCAAATGATGCGCTCTGAAAAGCTCGGCTACAACGCACCCATCGTGGTGGTGGAGAAGAAATATTATACCTACGGGGACCCTGATTACTCTATCACCAATATCCCGCTGACTGAGCAGGATCTCAATAAGCTCACCGAGGTGGTTGACATTCTCCGGCAGTTCAAAGGTTTTGCGCACTTTCAGGAGTTGAGCGGGATGGTACAGCGACTCGAAGACAAAATCTATACTAGCAAGGCTAAGACCAACGCCATCATTCACCTTGATAAAAATGAATCCCTGCGAGGATTGCAGTATCTAGAACCGATCTACCAAGCCATAATTCTGTTTAAATTGCTTTTCAATGCCTTCCGCCGACGAGCGCCGGATACTTTCGTCTTTTGGGCCTATATGCTCAAGGAATACCGCAATCGCTGGTATATCCTCGGTACCAAGGAGGGCAATACGAATCTGATGAATCTGGCTTTAGACCGTTTGGAAGGGGTTGAACGTTCAGCGAATAGCTATAAAGAATATGAAGGTCCCGATCTAAGCAACTACTTTGATCCTGTGATAGGCGTAACCGTGAACGAAGGTCAAGCTCCTGAGACGGTGCGTCTGTTTGTAACGCACAGCATGGCGCCCTATCTCATTACCAAGCCTTTGCATCATAGCCAAAAGGTGTTGGATAGGAGTTCGCAGGGCGTAACGCTTCAACTCAAAGTGCAGCGCAACTTCGAACTCGAAAAGGAAATCCTCAGTCTCAGTCCTTTTGTTAAGGTCCTAGAGCCTGATGGACTCAGGCGCAAAATCTACCAACGTCTACGGCATGGCTTGGATTATTATGAAAGCGACTTAAGCGCAGAGCAATTACCTAAAGTGATCCGCCGCTTTGCGGGTAAAGGTTATGCGCATCACAAACTCTTTCTCCTCAAAGAGGTGGAGGAGATCAAAAAACGCATCTTGCATCATTTCCAAAAGCAAGGACAACATACAGGTAACAAATCGCGGACGATTCCTCATCTACTCGGAGCAGTGCCTGATCTACTGGATCTTTTTCTCAATGACAATCTCGCTGAATTACTAGCTCATTTGCTACCCGATACAGAATTATTAGCGGCTCATTATAGCGAGGAGCCTGAAGATGGGATTACAGATTGGCATGTCGATCATCTTTCTTTTCCCTCACTCGGGAACGCTTTGCCCGAGCAGACGGTGCTGGTGCGTCTTTTTCTCTACAATGACAATCACCGCAAAAGACCCTTTTGGGCGGTCCCCGGCTCTCAGCATGAAGGGCAAAGAGAAGAAGGCATGAGCCTAGCAGAAATTCAAAAGCGCGCTCAATCCATCGAAGCGCAGGCCGGAGATATTTTTCTCAGTCATCCCTTGTTGATTACGCGTTCGCCGAAGGCGCGAGCCGGAAGAAAGGCTGGCGTTGTCTACTTGGTATTTGGTTCTGGCACCTGATCCAGTGCATTTGCAAGCAGCACCCATGAACTGTAAATTGTTCGAGAAGTATTAAGACATAAGTATTTAGTACAAAGACAAAAGAT
>CAZHOC010000467.1:0-5207 GCA_964534295.1 uncultured Bacteroidia bacterium
AGTGATTTACAGGCTCGCTTGAAGACCTTGCGTGAAGATGCTCAGCGTCAGTTACGCGATCGTAAGGAGCTTTTTGTCGATGGACAAAACGTGATCCGCTTTGGTAGACATGCCTTTAGTGTCAACCAGCAAAAGCTGGAACTTACCATTGTACCGCGTGATGGCGAGTTGTATTTCCACCTGACAGGCACCAATTTCTTCCAAGAGATTGATGATGAGGCCTTATTGGCTACTCGTCCCGTTTTGGAGATGAGCCTTCCTTCTGAAAACCGTGAGGTATATCGAGCTGAGTTTTTGGCTTTTCTGCTCCTCGCAGAACTACGAAACGAGCCCATGGCGGAAGGACAAAAGTTGGAGACTCTGGTCAAAGACTTTATGGCCAAGCGTTATACCGAAGGTTACGTCAAAGGCATACATGATAGCGATGCGACCCAAATCTTGAAAGCTCTCCAAGAAATGGAAGCCAAGATGGGGTTGTTGCGCTACGCCGCCAGGGTACGGGCTTTGGCCCAGGCCTATTGGCAGTATGGTTTAGAGGATGCAGATCGCAAGCAACTCCTGCCGCAAATCAAGGCCGCAGGGATGGTGGTGGGTTTATTTCCCAATAGCCGCGAGTTTGCTAGTCTCCAGCAACAACTAGAAGAAGGCATTGCCAGCTTCATTGATGGTAATGAATTGTTTGAGGGTATTGATCTTAAAGCTACGGCCAGTTATCTCTTTGCAGAGCTAAGTAGTGATGAGCGTTTTGCGATTAGCAGTAAAGCCAAGGAACTAGCGGAAGCATTTCTTGCATTGCTAAAAAAGAAAAAGGCCACCACAAAGTTTCGTGCTTCATATGAGGACCTGACAGGATTGGATCGCCTGGAACTAATCCATCATTGGGTACAGGCTTATATCAAGCAAGAAGGCGCCGAAGCTGACCTGGCTTATGCCAAAGAAGTAAGCGTTCTGCTGGACGGCAGTAAAATAGATCCTAAGCAGCTCATCAATGTGGCCCTTCGCCAAGAGCTGAAAGAAATACTAGGAGAGCATAGCTCTATTGAAAAAGGAGTTTATGTGCTTGACTATCATCAGTTTCAGGCAAAGTTGGAGCACTTTGAGCGAGTAGTCTTGCCTATGTATCACGCCTTCGTCGAACGCAAAAAAGCATTGACCGAAGAGTACCGTGAAAGCATGCGTCTGGATAGTTTCCAGCCACGGGTGTTGAGTTCCTTTGTCCGTAATCAATTGATCGACGAGGTCTATTTGCCGCTGATTGGCGACAATCTAGCCAAGCAAATTGGTACGGTAGGGGAGGAGACCCGCACGGATCGTATGGGGATGCTCTTGCTGATTAGCCCTCCGGGTTATGGTAAGACGACTTTGATGGAGTACATCGCCAACCGCCTCGGCCTGATCTTCATGAAGATCAATGGACCCGCGATTGGACATGAGGTACGTTCTATCGATCCACAGGAAGCGCCTAATGCAGCTGCCAGAGAAGAACTCAATAAACTCAATCTCGCTTTGGAGATGGGCGACAATATCATGCTGTATGTCGATGATATTCAGCACTGTCATCCGGAGTTTTTGCAGAAGTTTATTTCTCTCTGCGACGCACAACGCAAGATCGAAGGTGTCTACCGCGGTCGTACTCGCACCTATGATTTACGGGGGAAACGAGTGGCGGTGGTTATGGCTGGAAACCCTTATACAGAGTCTGGAGAGCAGTTTCAGATTCCTGATATGTTGGCAAACCGTGCCGATACCTACAATCTGGGTGATATCATTGGTGAGCGTGATGAGGCATTTAAGCGTTCCTATTTAGAAAACGCTTTGACTTCAAACGCTATCCTAACTCGTCTCAGTAGTGCGCCTAAGGCTGATGTGCAATTGCTCATCCGTATGGCGGAAACTGGAGAGGAAGATGCGGGTACCTTTGAGTCGCGTATCAGTAGTGAAGAGCGGGAAGAATACCTCAATGTACTACGCAAACTCTTGCAGATTCAAGAGGTGATATTGAAGGTAAATCAGGCGTATATCCGTTCTGCGGCGCAGAACGACAATTTCCGGACTGAGCCACCCTTCCAGTTGCAAGGTTCGTATCGAAACATGAATCGCCTCGCCGAAAAGGTGGTGCCGGCCATGAACGATGAGGAATTGAAGACGCTGATTGCTTCTCATTACGAAGGAGAATCCCAAACGCTTAGCCAAGGGGCTGAGGCCAATTTCTTACGATTCCGTGCCTTGACGGGACAATTAGATAAGGCTGAAGTAGCCCGCTGGGAAGAGATTTGCCAGCTCTATCGCGCGCAAAAAACCCTCGAAGGCGACCGCCTCGCTCAGCTCGTGCAAGAGATGGGACGCTTTGCCGAAGGGCTCTCCAGCATCAAAGACGCGATAGAAAAGCGTTAGGCCAAGCCATATGAAGATTACATGAACCGAAAAGGAGAAGAATAAAATTCTCCCTGGAGGTTCGTGTACGCTATATCAACCATCATTACCCTGACCACCAACATGAATGAAGCATAAATACCTTATCGTAGGACTCTTTTTTCTTCTTGCTTGCCAAGAGTCTGGCCTTCCCAATGATGTCTACAGGATGGCTGCATGGTCGAGTATGGAGCCGCTGATTCAAACGGGTGATAGTCTGACCTTATTGGCCAAGGATGGATATGCTCGGAACGAAGTAGTCGGTATGCTCCAAAAGGAAACTGAAACGGATTCCCTCATCTTAATTCCTGCGAGAGTGGTCGGATTGCCGGGAGAGACCCTCAAGATGGAGGAAGGGCAAATTTATATTGACGGCCAGTTGTATAAAGATCCATTTGAGGTGAATTTGCCCTACTTGGTGTGGGGAAAAACAATCGATAGTTCCTTATTTGAAACCTACAATATCAAGAGATATAGCTGGTCAATGGGTGATTATTGGAAAGCCCATCTCAATAAACTAGAGTTGGCTAAGATCGAAAGTGATCCCCGAGTGGGGCAAGTCATACTTACCCTGTCCAATATCTTTGGCGTAGACCCTGTAGTAGGTCGTACCGACGAAAATAACTGGACTAAGATCAATTGGGGCCCTATAAAAATCCCTAAAGTAGGAGAAAAGGTCGTCCTCAAGGATGCTAACAGAAGTTTGTATAGACCCTTATTTTTTGAAGAAAAGAAAAAAAATGTAGTGCCAATAGAGTGTTATTTCCTTATCAATGATGATCGAGCATCTTCCTATGATTCACGCTACCTTGGATTGGTCCCCAAGTGGGCCATTATCGGCGCGGTAGACATCTCAGGTTTGAATCCATGGAAGGTGGATATTGAGCTATTCCCTCAAGCACAACCTTAGGTGTGTGATGAAGGGGGGGCGTCAGTATATCACTGCTTCGCAGAACGCTTGTCCCTGAGGTGCGGCATGCATGCGCGCACCTACAGATAGCCGATTGTAGGGGCGTATTGCATACGCCCACATCTAATCAGTTTGTCATCCTGAGCCCTGTCGAAGGAACTTTGCTTTGCTTTACTGCTTCGCAGAACGCTTGTCCCCATCCATTGTAGGGGCGCAAAATTTTGCGCCCCTACGGAACGTATCGTTTGATACCATTATATCTTAGAGATAGGCGTTCCGCGCAGCGGTAAAAAAAATAAAAGCCATCTGTATGGAATAAAAAAGAAATCCATGTCTAAAAAGAAAAAGCGATGCGACTTCTACTATTTTTCTTTTTGCTAGGCTTCAGCTCATTTGGATTTGGACAAAACAAGGCTGTTGAGCATCTAAATGCTTGGTTGAATAATTGCACAGGAAATTTGCCCTTTGAAGGCCACTATATTTATGTAGTCAACGGAGAGGTCTTGGTGGATTCTGTAGAAGTGCTAAATGCATTGAAAGACCTACCGCTCAATTATATTCTTTCAGTAGAGCACCATTATTGGAGTCAATGCTGTTGTTGTAAATCAAGAGATGTTATGCTTATCAGGACCATAGAAAAACAAAGCAATAAGCAAAAGAAGGAGGACTTCGCCGAAATACTCCAATTGTATGCAGAATCCAATAATGCCTCTGCCCCATTATTATATATCGACAATACGGTGATATTACCCAAAGCTGCTTATATGGTGCTCCAAGACATAAAACCTTCTAAGCTTGAAGAAATAAAGCGTTACGCATGCCGTCCCAACGTGCAAAGCCCATGGGGAAATGAAGACAATGGTGTGATCGAGATAATAACCAAAGACTTGAGAGACAACTAATGCAAATCGAAGAAGTCAATCTCAAAGCAGAGCAAGTAATCCTTTTGATTTGTGAATCCAATACGGGTATTATCATGGATGCAGGCCTCAATTATTTGCCTAGTGATCAGTCCCATCGCTTGGTTTTCCCTTCCCTAGAGGGGGCAAAAAACTTTATCGAAGCCAAGCAAAGGCCCAATGCTACCTTTATGGTCTATAACCATTTGTACGAAATGATTTATGAAGTAACACTTCCTCCAGAACCCTTTGTAGCTAAGAAAAAGCGTCCGTTTTGGCAGTTTTGGGCCAAAAATCATGATTAGTTTGAACTGATCGGCATAGTCTGCGTATGCCTAGCTGCGGACTATGGGAGGAGAAACACTCCAGCGGAGATGGTACAACCCAAACACAGCACAACATGAGGAAGATTGTTTATTATGTGGCCACTTCACTAGATGGTTTTATTTCTGGTCCTGATGGAGACATCAGTGGCTTTATGCAAGGTGGAGACGGAGTCGAGCAATACCAAAAGGATCTCGCTGATTATGATACGGTCATAATGGGGCGCGCTACCTATGAGTTTGGCTATCAGTATGGATTGCCACCCGGTGCTAAGGCCTATCCCCATATGGAGCATTATATCTTTTCCGATAGCCTAAAGTTTGAGGGAGAGGATGTTGCGGTCAATGTTTGCAAGCGGGATATTCAAATCGTGCGAGATTTGAAGGTGCAAGCCGGTACGGATATTTACCTCTGTGGCGGGGGCATCTTTGCCAATTGGCTCTTACAAAATAAGCTAATTGACATTGTCAAGATCAAGTTGAATCCCTTTCTCCAAGGCGAAGGCACGCCTCTGTTTGCGGGTCTAAAAGAGCAATATCAATTAAACTTAGTGGAAAGTGCTCGCTATGATGGGGGCTTACAAATCATGACTTATGAGCTGAAGTATCAATAAAGAATCTTCCCATTGTAACCTTTGTTAGCTTTTGCATTACAGAGGTAAA
>CAZHOC010000468.1:0-5195 GCA_964534295.1 uncultured Bacteroidia bacterium
TAGGCAATATTGTAGACGGTGCCTGTACGGCAACCTATACTCCTGGGACGAGAACACTCAGCGCTAGCTGTCCGAGTACGCTTGGTACGACTTCGTCCGATGAAATAACCATCAGTTTTGATGTTTACATCAAAGATATCTTGGACGAAACGGTTTGTGAGGACTCTCTTTTTGGTAATAGCGCTGACTTTAGTGCCATGTATGGAGCGGTAGCCATCAATCCTGACTCTGCGAGGGATTCGGTTACGGCAAAGCATATGCCTATTCAAAGCAGTGCATCTCCCTCAAATGTATCGCCAGATGATGAGGTTACCTACAGCAGTGTATTTCAAATTTCAGATTTTGACAGTAATCCTGTCGACGCCGCGGTGATCACAGAAACACTGCCAGCAGGTATCGCTTATGATGCCGGCTTCCAGCCAACGATTAGTATTGACGGCGGAGTAGCGCAAAATATTACTCCCAGCGTCACTGTCAACGGAGACAATACTACCACCTTGGTTTTTGATGTACATGCAGTTACAGGAAATCTCGCCAATGGAAGTGAAGGCACGCTTACATTTAAGGGGGATGTATTACAATATTACAATCCTCCTACCAATGATGATCCTTTGCTAGCCAATGACGCCTTGGGCAAACCGACCAGTTTAGCATATGATTTACTGGGTAAAGCTTCTGGCTGCGGAGACAATTCAAATGCTGGGGTAAATATCAAGTCTTCAAGCCCCAGTTTAAGTCTTTTCAATAGTCCCAGCGATCCTAATTGTTGGGTACCAAGTGAAGTAACTACTTTCAAGTTATCTGTAACCATTCCCTCAGGTGATACCGAAAACCTCACCTTCATTAATTTCTTTCCATTGCCCGTTTATGATGTATCTGCAGTAGACACAGATAATTTTGGGGCTGGATTTGACATCAGGCTGGCTTCAGATCACACGGATCCAGCTTTTGTGCCACTCACGGCTAATATCACGAAAAGCACCGCAGGAAATTCATTACAGATCATCTGGCCCGACTTGGAAGGTAGTACAGTCAGCAAAACAGTCTCTGTCCTCGTCGACATCCCCATACACTATCAGCCATTTGCAGATAGCCTTTCTCTCTCCGATCTGTTTTATTATTCGGCCACCAATAGTGATGGAGATGTAACCTCTAGTATTGAGGTACAATATCTTAATATCTGCTCTCCCAATATCTCGGTCGCCAAAGGGGTAAGTGCGACTACAGGCGACGGTACCATGACTCCTGCAAGTCCGGCCGTGCCGAACGTTAGTACCCTGAGCGATGCTGATGCAGGAGACGAAATTACATTTGTGCTGACTGCTATTAATTCTGGCGGGGCTCGGGCTTATGATGTCATCATCAAAGATGATGCTCCCGCCAATCTTACGAATTGTAGCCTAATTTCCACTGATCCAGTCAAGTATGGAGATGGTACTGCATTAGGAGTAGGCCTTTACAGTGGCGATCCTTTTGATGTGAATGGGCTGACTCTTGATAGTTTGTATGCGGGAGGAGATCCTTCCAAAAGAGATACGGTTACCATCACCTGTACTTGTGATATTGTCGCGACTGTGGCTCCTAACAATAGTTTTTTTAATGGGATTAGTGCCTCTTGGCAAGCCATCCCAGAATCAGAACAACCCTTAGCAGACCCATTTGATGAAGTTTTGGACAGTGTCCAAATTACCGTTAGTCGCCCGTCGCTAACAAAATCGCATACTTCCATTTCTCCTAATGGTTCGGGCGATGCTGATATCTTAGTTCCAGGTGATACAATTGTTTATCTATTACAGATCAACCTACCCGAGGGAAACACTTCTTCTTTGGTATTAGCAGACACCTTGCCCGAAGGGCTGGCCTATGTTACAAGCTCGGCGGCCGTAAATAGTAGCTCCTTCAATGGTAGTGTCACTAGTTCGCCTGCTGTTGCAACTTCAGGCACAGGTGCATCAGGTAGCCAACAAACCGTAAGTTTTGACTTTGGCAATCCCACTAACACGGATGATAATGTCAATTCCAATGATGTATTCTCCCTCAGCTTTGAGGCAGTGGTGCTAGATGATGTAGCAAATGATGGTTTGCCTAGCGCTCAAGAAAAAATAAACCAATCACAACTTACCTACAGCGGGATTGAAGGCGACGCCATTGTTGATAATGATACCGTAAGTCTCGCAGAACCAGATTTAGCGATTACGCTTGCACTATCAACGCCTGCCCAAGGTGATGCCGGTGATGAGATTACCATTACGATGACCGTAACGAACAATGGTACTGCTCCTGCTTATGATATTACAGCAAGTGATAATCTCGATGGATTAAGTGATTTTCTCAATCTTAGTTCACTCTCTAATACAACCACATTAGGTGATTGGACATTTGATGGCTTAGCGGGTTCTACGGTCAGCTATTCGCTGAACGGAGCCACAGGCCTAGCGGCAGGAGCAAGTAAAGTTCTCACTTTTACGATCGACTTAGACAGTAATGTCGAACCCAATACTACTTATAACAATCAAGCGAGTGTAACAGGAGATAGTGAACCGGGCTCTGCAGCCCAACAAAGAACCACCACAGATAACAGCAGCGACAATCTCACTACTTCCAATCCTAGCGTAGCGAAATCACTCAATTCGGTTTCTCCAGATGGCACGGCTACTGCGGGTAGTTTGGTTACCGCTGGAGACACCATTACTTACTATCTCACGGCTACCTTAACAGAAGGCACCACTACTGATTTAGTCTTGACCGATGACTTACCGGCAGGCTTTGAGTATGTATCTTATGTAGTTGATGATGCTGGTTTCAATGGTACCGTTAGCAGCTCTCCAAGTGTCGGCACGAGTGGTTCAGTTGGCGCCGGTCGCACTGTAAGCTTTACTTTTTCAGGCGCGACTACTGTAGTAGGAGATAACAATGCTGGTAACAATGCTTTTATCGTAGAAATGAAAGCAGTGGTAATGGATAACAGTGCTAACAATGCTGTAAACTCCACACAAGCCAAAACCAATACGCTAACGCTCACCTCTAATAGTATCTCAGGTACTAGTATTAACGATACTGATGTGGTCCCTTTTGCCGAGCATAAGGTAACCGTCAATAAGATTTTATCTTCTAATAGCGGAGACGCTGGGGATGAGATAACCGTTACCCTAAGGGTCGAAAATAAAGGTACGGCTCTCGCTCATGATATCGTTGTATCCGATACTCTAGATGGTGATGTTTTTGATTTGGCCTATGTAGCGCTAGTCGATGATGGGGGCACTTACACTTATAGCTACAGTAGTCCCACGGTCAGCTTCACTCGGGCCACTTTACCTGAAACTGAAGCCCGCACCGACTTACAATTTACCGTCAAAATAAAATCAGGGGTCAACTCAGGCACTAGTTTTAACAATATCGGCATTGTTACCGCCTCCACTCAAGCTGGTACAGATCTCCCTGAAGAAAGATCTAAAACCAGAAAAAACACGGAGGTTATCACAACTACAGGTGTTCCTCTCCTAGCTAAGACCCTCATTGGCAGTACGGATGTCAATACAGGAGGAACCGAAGCGAGCATTGGAGAAATCTTGACTTATCAGATTGCACTGACCGTTCCCGAAGGGACCACTCTCGAAGACGGCAGCAATCCAATACTGACTGATACCTTACCAATCGGTTTCCAATATCTCGATGCAACTTATACAGGCGGCAGTCATTCGGCACGTATTTCAGCAGTAGCCGATTTCAATGGTGGGGAAATTACCACAAGTCTAGCCGGTACGATTGATGGGACCCCTGCCGTCTTGAATCCGACTGTCAGTGGCAATGTGGCTACCGGCCAAATCCTTGGCTTTGACATTG
The DNA here is from genome assembly GCA_964534295.1 of uncultured Bacteroidia bacterium. Lineage (GTDB taxonomy): Bacteria > Bacteroidota > Bacteroidia > J057 > J057 > JBCAWW01. The sequence continues at coordinate 3,844 of CAZHOC010000468.1, forward strand.
GAGATATCACCAATAATGATGACCAAGTGCTTTCTGATGCCGACGCAGAACAAGTCATCATTACCTATGAAGTCATCGTCCTCAACAACAGCGATAATAACGCTGGCGACAGTAAAAGCAATACCATAGGTCTACAATATCAAGATGGGGACTCCAATCCACTATCTGATAGCGACGCCCTCACACTTACGCTCAAAGAGCCAGATCTTGGCCTAACGACAAGCGTAGCTACTACTGGCAGCTCTCCCAGTGGGATGGAAACGGTTTCTTATACCACTAAGTTTTTCAATTCTAATAGTGTCAATTCAGTTACTGGCTACAATCTCACCCTTAGCGATGATCTCCCTGCCACTTTCTTTGGTACAGGAGCCAATCCAGCTCAACAACCCAGTCTAAGTTCAGCCACATACTCAGCTGATGGTTCCGACATCAGCTCATGCTTTGAATGGGGAGGCGATGGAAATGAATTGATTTTCGATGCTACCAATGGCGGATGCACGCTTGATTCTCTAGATCCTGGAGATACGATTACAGTCGTATACACCGCCGTCATCGATAGTCTCGCGGAGTATAATAGCAGTATAAGCAACAATGTAGCGGCTAGTCTTACGAGTCTTGATGGTGCCGCTGGTAATACCTCTCTTGGTAGTAATACCGCTAAGACTGCAGGTGATGCCGATGGCGAACGCACCGGATCAGCCGTGGGCACCAATGACCTCAATGTTAGCAGCTCGACTGCTATTATCTTAGATGAGCCCACCATAGCAAAAACCTCCGATACAAGCCTTGCGATTGGAGATTCTACTATCATGACGTTAACTGTTTCCGTACCCAGCGGTACAGCCCAAAACTTTATGATCCTTGATAATCTACCGTCAGGCCTGCGCTTTACGGCGGATGAAGTTTCTATTAGCTTTCCAGCTGGCGTATTTGTAGATACTCCCAATCCAAGCAATAGTGCAGATAGTGATCCTGTAGTCTGGAATTTTGGCACCCTGACTAATACCAATAGTAGTAGTCAAGATGTTACGATCAGTTATGAAGTGGAAGTCCAAAATTTGCTAGTAAATCAGGCAGGAAGTACGCTTGACAATACTGCCACCATTAGCTATACGGGTTCTAGCACGGCTGATTCTCTCAATAGCAGTGCTACCGTAACTGTCATCGAACCCAATCTCACCATTGAAATGACTGATGGAGGAGGTAGCTATGCCGTAGGCGGCACGATCCCCTACACGATTCGCATTATCAATGCTCCAGGCGGAGCCACAGCTTATGGGGTTGATTTTGCCTCGATCTTACCAGCGGAATTACTTGGTGGCACTAGTCCATTTTATGACAATATTGTCGTT
>CAZHOC010000469.1:0-5192 GCA_964534295.1 uncultured Bacteroidia bacterium
AGTACTTATCAAATTTGTAGTAATCTGCTGAAGAGCTACCGCCTTCTTTGCGATAATCCTTGTTAAACAGTAAAAAGGAAGTCCAAAGCTCATTAGAAAAAGAGAAAATCCCCTTGCTCCCATAAAACCAATCGATCTCTCCTCCATACACCGAATACAAATCCTTGTAAATAACTAGATAGCGATAACCAGGCAAAAACTCGGCACCGCGTTTTCCTAGTTGATCATAGACTTGAAGGTCTCTGCGATTGTACAAGCCAACATCTTCCTTGGCCCCCGGTCCACGCAAAATCATACCCCCAGAATTATGATAGGTCTGCACCCCAGCGATATTAGGATGTTGATCGACAAAATCAGCTACCGCTCGAGTCTCGGGTAATGAGAAGGGATATTTATAGGCGCCTCTTTGAATAAAATTAGGCTGCCAATTCCAGCCCCAATCTCGGTTAGGATCATAAGAAAAAGGAACCCCATCTTCATTAACGCGGCCATCTCCATCGTTATCCAAACCTTCATACCCAAGCATTTCGTACTCACCTTCTTCGTCGCCTGAAACTCGAATCATACGACGAGAATCTTCTGGATCTACTTTCCAACGGCCATTGGGAGATTTACGACGCATCAAGGTGATTTCACCATTAGAGTCTAAATCATCATAACCGTCCTCATTGTATTGGCCATCTCCATCATTATCCACAGGAACCAAACCTCCACGAGGCGAATTAGCGTTATTGGGAGAATGGAAAAAGTGATGTCGGGCATCAGGATTGATAGTAGGTACGATGTAAAACACCTTATCAGCCAATAGCTCTTTGATATAAGCTACATTTTCAAAGTTTTCGATCAGGTACCAAGCTGTATATAAAGCAAACTCAGAACCTTGAATCTCATTTGAATGGATATTGCCATCGATATAGAAACCAGGTTTTTGATCCGGCTGACCGATGGTTTTGTCTGTAATCGTTAGACACCAGATGTTACGTTCTTCATAGGAAAGCCCAATGCTTTCGAGGGTTACGAGCTCTGGAAACGCTTGTGCCATTTGCTTACACATGGCTTCGATTTCATCATAATCATAGTATCGATTCCATCGAACGGGCACTTTAGGATCACGAGGTGCTCCTGGCGCTTTGAAGAGATATTCTTCCTGGGCCTGCAAGTTGGGCAATCCCAATAGAAGCAAGGAGAAAAAAGATATAATAAAGGTCTTCATTGTAATCAGGAGAATTAGGGGAGTTCAATCACTTGCTGGGCAAATCCACAAATTGGGCTACCGGCCTTTAAGACTAAAGAACCTTCTCCCCATACCAACCAACTCATTTGTACGGTTTGATCACCGGCGATAGGGCCGATAATCTCGACTGGTTTACCTGCGAGCACATATTGCTCCTCATCAGGATTTAAGATCAGTTCTACCATTGGCTTGCGTACCCAATTTGAGCGTTGCCCAAGGGCAGTATGAGTAGGCAGAGAGCCCGCATTGTAAAGATCCACCGTAATACGAGACAGATCGCCATCTACCTTCTCCACTTTCACATTCCTTAGCTCCATGCGTGGCAACATATAGGCCAAGTCGTTGACAAATTCTACGTGGGCATTAGCGATGCTATCCACCATTTCAAAAGGAGGCAGTACATTGGCATAAGGCACCATACCGCCGATTTCTACTTTCTGATCGGGAAAATCAGGATGATCATATTCTTGCCAATCCACCCAAAGGTTTTCTTGACCATTGCGTTGGGCCCAAGTCAAAAAGCGAATGGTCTCGTTGGAGAGATCCACATTATTGGCGCTGTCCTGTTTTACCTTTGGCACCCACCAAGCTGGGGTAGAAAAACTATAGCGACCATAGTGAAAGTAGGCCCAACTCATCAAATCACCGCCACTCGCTTTCGTCTTGGGAGCGTCCTTGGAAGGGATCTTGTCTTGGTAGTTTTGCGCTACCCATGAAAAAGCTTCACCATCAGCTGGCAAAACTCTCTTGATGATACGACTATCTCTAGAAGGCGCCTGGCCTTCCCATGCTTTACTCAAATTATTGAATTCACTAAAGGAGAGTACTGTGTGGATATTCCATTGCTCATAGAGCATATCCAGCAAAGCACGGCTTTCGATAGAAGCATTGGGATAAGGTCCGGCCCCTTCTGAAAATGCAGGATAATTAAAGGGCAAGCTACGATTGAGATTGATCCCCCCTACTCCATCCTCATTGAGTAGGCCGTCTCCATCGGTGTCTGTACCTTCAATGATCATTTTGTAAGTCCCTCGTTCTCCTTTGGAGAGATCGGCTTTGACCATAACCCGAGGATCGTCATCATGCATACGCCAATCCCCCCCAATATCTTCAATCCGCATCCAGGTGATCAGGCGATCTCCATTGAGGTCCTCAAATGGATCTTCATCGATCATACCATCGCGATCGTCGTCAAAGGGTTGTGCGTTGGTGTGCTTTTCATAGCGAATTTTGGTAGGATCGTTGGCGTAAACGTCCGGATTCGCGAGAGGGATAATGTAAAAGGAAACTTTTTCGAGCAGTGTTTCATCTTTACTGACTGCATCTGCGATTCTTAGGCTCATTTCTGTACCAAAAATGCCAGTACCATCCATACCGGCAACAATCGCAATTCCGGGCAATTGCTCACGTTCTTCCCCGCCGATCCGCAAGCACCAAATGTTCCGCGCAGCGGGAGTCAAACCCAAAGAAGTAAGTTGTACGTTAGAGCGGCGTCCTAATCCAGCGATACGATCAATCAGTCCAGAATAGGTAGAATAAGTGTCTTGAGAAAATAGCGAAAGGGAGCAAGCCAAAAGGGCAAATAGAATAAAGTTTTTTCGCATAGGTTCTAATTCGTAGGGCCAAATCTATGAAATAATTGCCACAAAACGGACTTTCCCAAAAGTGGATACAAAACGATTTGGAATCATTCTAAATAGTGGGTAAAATTGCACTAATAAGCTTTCGTCAGTGGATACAACTAAAATACTAATTGCAGATAATGCCTTCCTGGTGAGAGAGGGGATTAAAGCCGTAGTATCTGATAGCCCAGAAATTCAAGTTGTCGGGGAAGCCCGCAATGAAAAGGAGCTTCATAAAAGTGTCTCCCAACATAAACCTGATGTGGTAATTATCGATTATCGGGCAGGCAAGGCATTTTCGACTGATTCTGTGCGCGATCTTATCGAACGCTCACCCGAAACCAGTGTGCTGGTAATTTCCTCTGATTTAGAAAGACGACAAGTAATCAGCGTCCTTGAGTACGGCGTGCTGGGCTTCCTTTTGAAAGAATGTGATGAAGAAGAAATTCTCGGGGCTATTAAGGCAGTAGCCGAAGGTGAAAAGTTTTTTTGCAGTAAGGTCCTCGATATTTTATTAGAACGCACGATGAATCCTGCGGTCGCTGATTGTGAACCCACTCGCCTTACGCAAAGAGAAATTGAAGTAGTCAAACAAATGGCGGAGGGCGTACCCGCCCAAGAAATCGCCGAGCGCCTTTCGCTCAGTGTGCACACTGTCTATACCCACCGAAAGAATATCATGCGCAAACTGGGGGCAAATTCTGCCAGTGAAGTCATCCGCTACGCTTTTCAAACTGCATTAGTAAAAGCAGACTAGGGTATCGGCATATGGTATAATGACTTACTCCCCACCCAAATGGAATCTTCCATCCCGAAGCGATAGAGCGAATTCAATCTTTCTATGCCATTAAAGCTGTGAGCTGAGCTATTATAAATCAGGAATGGGATGGTCTCTACCATATTGTAATTATTGACATACTTGGTAAAGCCATGCATATATTCATTGCGCTGATCGTCTAAATAAATATTGACAAAGCCTAGGGAATTGATGGGAACCTTGGTCGAAGAGTGGACTAAGGCATCCCAGACAAAGGCCTCATAGGTATCCGTAACGTAATCTTTGTCTTGATACTTGCTGTACTTCACTTCATGATCTGAGAAGGCATCAATCCCTCTTAAAAGCGGAGCGGCAATGTCAGCGCTATCAATAATTTGAAATTGGCTGCCATCAAATTGTACCAAATACTCAATCTCATAGTCGTAGACTGATAAAAACTTTGCCACATTAGAAAAATAGACCTTAGCATCCGCTACATCCATACTCATGATCGTCTGGAAAGGGATATTCGAATTGGTGGTATCCCACTGTTGACAGTTTTGAGTCTCCCACTCCAATTGAATCAGCCCAGTACCAAGGGTGTAGTCCACTGGATCAGCACTCACTACTGAACCTGAGGCACACCAAAGCAAGCCATTTTTTTCAGCCGCTATCGCGGTAATTAAATCTGTGGGAAGACAGCTATTAGCACTATTGAGCAGCTGCACATCTGCATTAGTGAGATCTAAGCGGCTTAAACCTTTATCATCGATACTAAAGTAAAGGTATTTATCTCCATCATAGGAACGATCCAAAACCATCCCGTCAGGACAATACAATTTGGTGCTTTGCTTGCTGCTGGGATCATACTCCCAAACACAATCTTCTACCCATAAAATCAGCTTTGCCCCTTGGGCGGTAATGATACTTGGCCACTGATCCTCAAAGGGTAACTTTTCAACTATCTCCTCTTCCTCTTTTTCCTCCTCCTCTTTTTCTTCTTCCTCGATTGGATCAGGCTCTTCCATCGGTTCGGGCATGGGTTCTCGGCAACTGATCAACCCTATGAGGAGACAAAGCAATAAAATCGAAGTGTGTGTTTTCATGCCAAAAGGTCCTTTTTCGACTAACACGGCATTTAGCTGCCAAAAGTTGGGTAAATTAGTCGCTTGATAAGCCAAACTGCTTTTTAAGAAACGATTTTTTGCTAAAAAGTCCTTTATGAGTCTCGGGAGCATACTGATAGTAGATGATGATCCAGATATCTTATTGACCGCCAAGCTGGTGTTAAAACGTGTGTTTACGAGTATTTCCACTGAATCTAATCCGCACTTGCTACCGGATCGCTTGCAAAGGGAAGGTTTCGATCTTTTGCTGCTGGATATGAATTTCACGACCGGTTTTACTAGTGGGAACGAAGGGCTACGCTGGTTAAAAAAGATTCTCAAGCTGCACCCCCAAGGCAAAATCGTATTGATGACAGCTTATGGCGATATCGATCTCGCTGTAAGAGCTATGCAAGCAGGCGCACAGGACTTCATTGTCAAACCTTGGGACAACGATGAGTTGATCGCTAAAC
>CAZHOC010000470.1:0-5175 GCA_964534295.1 uncultured Bacteroidia bacterium
ATCTCGCTTCAACTAACTTTCGGATCTCACGGCTTGCACTGAGACCATCCATGACGGGCATTTGCAGGTCCATCAAAACGAGGTCAAATTCCTGTTCTTGTACCTTTTCTAAGGCTTCTTGGCCGTTATTGGCTACTATGGGATCGAGAGACCATTTTTTGAGGAAGCGGGAGGCGACCATTTGATTGACACGATTGTCTTCCACCAATAGGATCTTTTGTTTTTGAAAGTTGGTAAGGCCTTCTTGTTGAGGTTTAGCAAGTCGTTTCGTGGTCTGATCAGGAACTAATTCGGACTTTGGCATATCCAACACAAAAGAGAAGGTGGTACCCTTACCCAATTCACTTTCCACCACGATTTCACTTCCTTGGAGATTGACTAGGCGCTTGGTAATAGCCAATCCTAATCCCGTACCGCCATATTTGCGGGTGATGGTGGAGTTTGACTGTGTAAAGGATTCGAAAATTGATTCCAGCTTATCGCTGGCTATTCCGATACCTGTATCCTCCACGGCAAATCGAACAGAGATATTCTTTTCGGTTTCTCCAATATAGTCAAGCTTGATCTTGACATGGCCTTGGTCGGTAAATTTGATAGCGTTTCCTATCAAATTATTGAGGATTTGAGCTAAGCGTGATGGATCGCCTTTGACGTAAGTGGGTAGCTTAGGATCAAGTTCTTTTTTGAGGCTAATGCCTTTTTGCTCTGCTTTAATATTGAGCGCGGCAATAATATGGGAACTGATGTTTGCTAAACTGAGATCGATTGACTCAAATACCAGCTTACCAGCCTCTATCTTACTAAAATCCAGCACATCATTGATCAATACCAGAAGATGCTCCCCCGAAAATTTTAAGGAGCGGAGACTCTCAATCTGGTCCTCTCTGGGCCCTTCTTCAAGGAGCAAATTGGTAATACCCAAAACCGCATTCATAGGGGTGCGAATCTCGTGACTCATTACCGAAAGGAAGTTGGATTTGGCCTGAGAAATTTCTTCAGCCTTATCGCGAGCGTCAATCAATAACTGCTCAGATTCTTTACGGCTACTAATATCTCGAATGATAGCAATATAGGTTTCCTCTTCTTCCCCTTGCATGTGGCTCAGCGAAAGCTCTATGGGAAAGCGTTCGCCATGGCGTCTAATACCCAAAGACTCTATGCTTTCGCTCTGCTTAGCATCGGCAAAATGCTCCTGATAAAGTTGGATGAGGTCCTCATGCTGGTCTAAGTTTTCATTATAAGTGAGACTATTGACCGAGCGGCCTATCATTTCGGCTTCATTGCTCCCAAAGAGTTGCTCCATGGCAGGATTGAAGCTCTTGATTGTCAGATTCTCATCAAAGGTACATACCCCGTCCACGACCTGATTAAGGATCATGGAGATATAGTCCTGACTCTCTTGTCTGATCCGCTGATTAAGATCCAGCAGTTCTTCAGACATGAGTTTCAGAGAGCGATCTTTTAAGTTGCGTTCTCGATCTGCCTCATTGTAAGTAGCATTCACTACTTCTAAGAGAGCGTCTAGAGAAATATCCCCTTCGGGAAACTGCCGCTTTAGTCGCTTAAGTTGCCTTTTAAGCAGTTTGTGCATTTAGAGATTTTCCTGGAAAACAGTAATGGTCATGGTTTGATTATGAAGCTGGCAATTGCCCAGGGTTACGTGGGGAGAAATCTCTCCGTAGGAGTAGAATCCTAATTGACGGGTATTTTCACCCAATACTTCCTGTACTGCTTCTACTTCGTCCTCTGTGCGCTGCCCCAATACCATCTTGCGCCCGACACAGCTGATTAGGATGGCGAAGGATTCGTTTTCAGATTGAGCAAATTCGTTAATGGAAGCGTGGTTAGCTACTTCCGACGCCCCTTCAATAAGATTCTCAAAGTTCGCCATCATGAGCTGAGCCTGATAGCCTTCCGGAATATCCCCAGCAAAGGTCATACTCTGCGAGTTCTCATCGATATTCAAAACAGTACGGACTGTACCATGACCTGATTGTTCAGAATGATTGATCTGGAGCGGGAATAATAAAGCGCTACCGGGTAATTGATTGGCATCATCTCCTAGATATTGATTGTAGAGCTCTAAGGCAGGGTGATCGTCCAATTGGTAGAGCACATTGCCCTCGGATTTGGTAACCGTTCTCACTGGTCCAAATGGATCCCAGCCCCCCACGGAGCCATGCCCAATTTGAAAGGCCTCCCCATAGAAACCAATCACCGCAATTTGGCCTGCTTTGGGAGTATTATTGGCACTGACTAGCGTTTTTTCAAATCTTCCGCCATCTCCTGCAAGTCCCCCTGTCAATACTACTTTTTCCCCCACTGCCAGAGTCAAGCCTTCGACCAATTCGCTGCCGTTGACCATTTGTCCATCAGAGAGGATAAAAACTGCCTTTAAGTCGGGATTGGATAATTCTTTTCCTAAACGCATGCCTGCTTGCATGGCCGGTATGTCTGCTTCGATCATGTCGAGGCTGGCGAGTTTTATTTCTGTCTTTTCAAAATCAATGGCCGTCATGACAATACTTTCATCAAAGACTTCTTCGCCTACGATTTCACCAGCAGTGCTACAACCAATGACGATAGCGTCTGGGTATTTATCTTTTATTTCTTCGAATCGAGCGTTTTCGGAGAGCACATCACGACTGCCAAAGAAAATCACCAAATCAGCGGTGGACAAATTGTTTTGAGTTAGGTTTTGCCATTGGGAAGAGGCTTCCCAGATCCATTGTTCTGTTTTCATAAGTTTTACTCAGTTGTCCAAATGAATAAAATTATGAACTAACGCAAAATCTTTTCTCTGGATAAATATAACAGCCCATTAAATAAAAAAATCCCGGAGCGGGCGCTCCGGGAATGTGCGGATTTGGGATCCGCTAACCGACACACAAACAAATTTTAAGAGAAAAGAACGATTAATAAAACAGGTACAAAATATAGAATGAGAACGGGGTTTAGGGTATTAGATAATCTGTTGTTTCCAGCTGCTAAGGCGCTTATAGTCATAACGATTATTGACATTAGCGACTAATTCGCAGAAATATATTCCAGGTTTCAGACCAGCAATTTGCCAGTCAAGGGTATTTAATCCCTTACGAATCCTTACATTTTCTTGTTTTACCAGTTGGCCACCCAAATTGAACATCCTTACCAGGCCGGGTAAATCTTCATTGCTACTAATTTTGATATGCATCTCATCAGAAGCAGGATTAGGATAAGCAAAAGCCTTGGCTGTGATTTCATCCTCCAACTCAATTCGCACACTCACGATGCCTTCATAGTTGAAAGTGCCATCTAAGTCGACTTGCTTGAGTCTATAGTATGAAACTCCAGGTAGTGGATCTTCATCCATAGTCTTATAAGAAATATCACTATGGCTATTGCCTGCGCCTTTTATTTTCTCTAGAGGTTGAAAGACTCTTCCATCTGCAGAACGCTCAATTTCAAAATAATCGTTATTCAGCTCTGAGCTAGTCCCCCAACGGAGTTCAACTCTTTGAAGATCATCAAGCTCTGCCTCGAAATAGGTCAATCCAACCGGAAAAGAAGCTACATCACAAGTCGGGTCTGCAATAAAGTTGACGGATGCACCTAAGGAGTCTACATAATTGGCATTGACTAAATCGAGCTTTTGACCGATGAATGGATCAAACTCTGTATAGGTCAATGAGCTATCACTCGCCCCTAACCAATCTTGCAATAAAGTGGTAAAAATCTGGCGGTAGTCATATTGGAAAGAAGAGAAATCGTTACCGTTGAGGTTGGCATAATCAGGGTTTGTGCCAGTTACCCCGGGGGTAACGCCACGTCCCATAACCATCATGGGAGCAAGAGTACCATGGTCCGTACCGAGGTTATTATTTTCCCCAACCTGGCGACCAAATTCTGAGAAGGTAACAGTCATTACTCTGTCAGCAATCCCGAGACCAACCAAATCGTCCTGGAAAGTCTTCAAAGCGTTACTCAAAAAGTATAATCTTTGAGCATGATGCCCTAAGGCCGTATTGGACCCATCTACTTGGTTGGTATGCGTGTCAAAGGCACCTAAGCGGACGAGGAAAATCTTTGTTTTACAACCACCACTTATTAGGCGAGCCACAGTCTCCAATTGAGGAGCTAACTCATTCCAACCGGTACCATCGATATCATTATAATTATAAGTTTGAGTATTCGAACCCGCATTATAACAGTTATTTAACCTTTGACCGTAGCTGTTACTACTTTGCTGTACATCAATGAGGTATTGCATTTCTTCCCCATAGCGGTTTGTAGGAACCGTACTGGGAGAAACCCCTCCTATACCCGACACCATATCATAAAAATCGGTTGGGTCGTTGCTAAGGGTCAATCCTATTGGCACACCTGATTGACGGTGAAATCCTAGTGAAACGGTTTTACTGCCAAACTCCAAGCCAATCGGGTCTTGCATATCCGCATTGGGATAATTGACCGGATAGTTGGGGAAGGTCGCGTCTAGGTATCGTCCCATCCAGCCCGTCTTTTTGGTTTGACCAGCTGCTGTACTATCGCCTCCGGTTACCCAAATATTGGAACTCTGAAAGTGGGATTTGTTGTTGTTTGCATAGTTGACTCCCTGAATAACATTCAAAAACCCATCATCATACATGGCTTTTAATCCCGTCATTCGAGGATTCAAGCCTACCTGATCTGCTACCGCCAGCGTATTATCTAGCGGGATGTAGGCATTTGCCCCCGCATCCTGAATCCGAATATTGGGACGTAGGTTGGCATATAGGCTATACTGGTCTACTGGAATCACAGTGTTGATTCCGTCATTACCTCCATGTAATTGGACAATCACCATTGCTCGGTCTCCAATCTCCTCACAACTAAAGTTTTGAGACATTAGAGTAGTAGCCATGCTTCGAACAGGAATCCCATTGAGCATTAAGGGGGTGAGCCCTAAAGGAAGTGTACTTTTTAGAAAATTTCTCCTTTTCATGATTCGCTGTTTAACCAAGTTGATATTCAGGTGATTCCATAATGCCTTTTATCAAGGCTTCCATACGAGCGCGGATACTGCTATCATCTCCAGTTTGCTCAAATCCGACCCACTCAAAACGCCAGTTGATCGGCGAGAGATTGTCCAACAGAAGATCATTTAGGAAATAGTCAAAACGATCTTGTGGGAGTGGGTTAGGAAACACATAATCA
>CAZHOC010000471.1:0-5171 GCA_964534295.1 uncultured Bacteroidia bacterium
CTTATCTCTTGAGTAATTTGACGGTTGCTCGCTTGCCATCATCCGTCAAGACTTCCACAAAATAATAGGCAGCAGAGGCGTCTACGCTAAAGTTGAGCTGGCGGCTTTCTTTAAAGACTGCTTCATGGATCAAAAGTCCACTTACATTATAAATTTTGAGGGTAATTTTTTGATAAGGCTTCCCTAGCTCGATAAAAAACTCTCCATCCGTAGGATTGGGATAGAGGGCAAATTGCTCCCCAAAATCATTTTCGAGCAGACCGACACTTGTGAAAGAAACGCAAGCAGAAGTGTCTATGCAGCCATTTTGAGAGATCTCAACGGCATAATTGCCATTAGTATTGGGGCTAAAGCTTTGATTAGTTTCCCCAGTCAAGACAGCAAAAGCATTATTACAATCGAGCCATTGATAAGTAGCGCCAGTCATGTTTGCTGTTAGCGCATTTGCACTCGGAGTCAGTCCCGTGTCAATTTGAATGATGCTGAGATCAAGGCTAATCACCGAATCGCAACCAGCCAAATTAGTAAGGGTAAAAGTCGCCGAATTATTATCAGCGTAGTAAGTCAGGCCGTCTAACCAGATAAAACTATCGCACGCAGTTTGCACATCAACTGCAGCGGTAGCAAGGCAAAATTCATAGGCGCCAATATCTGTCGAGGAGCCCGAAAGCCTGATTTCTCCTCTTTGGTCAAACAAGGGGGCGCCAGTCGTATCTGCCTGGTCTAGGCAAGGGCTAATTGCCTGCAAAGCTAGTGTTTGGGTAATCCCGCCATAATCAGCGAGCGGCAATACAAACGGATCGAGCGGAGCTTGGGAATTGCCTAATTGATCATTGGGGCCAGAGCTCCAAGTGCTGCCAGTTGTGTCTCCGATCAAATTATAGCCTTCAGAAATAAAAGCTCCGGCAAACATGGAGACATCGTCTCCGCTTGAACCCTCATTGTCAGCGACTAAGCTATTTTTGATACGGCAAATCCCACCACTGGGTACTCGAATTCCGCCCCCCAAATCTGTGGCTAAATTTTCCTTTACCGTACAAAAATTCATTTCTAAAAGACCACTTGTATTGATGGCTGCGCCTCTATTGCTGCATTTATTGCTTGCAAAAGTAGAATTGAGACAAGACAAATGACCGCCTGTAAAATTACGAATCGCTCCTCCCGAGGAACTGGCCTCGTTAAATAAAAAGCTAGTGTTACTGATATCAAGCATGCCATTCATGCTCAAGGCACCGCCTGAGGATGGAGAGAAATTATCGCGAATGCTACAGGCATGGATAGACATAGAGCCATTGGCTACACTTATGGCTCCGCCATCATCCCCACAACTATTTTGATATAGCTCACAACTATCCAATCGCACATATGCCAGCGAGTCCAAAAGAGCTAGTGCACCGCCATCATCAGCGGCATAGTTGTTCGCAAGCACACAATTGATTAGCTGAGTATTGCCCTCCGAAAGCAAAGCTCCGCCATCACTGCTAGCACTTCGTCCATTGACCAAGCTCAAGCTACTGATTTGAACATCTTGTCCAGCCATGACTCGAAAAATCCGAGCGGAGTCTTCCCCACTAATCGCCAATAAGTCCGCTCCAGGGCCTATTATTTGCACATTTGAACAAATCGGCAATTCACGATAAAGGCGAATAGTATCACCTTGCAAGCTAGGAGCGAAAGTTATTACACTCCCATCTTCAGCTCCCAGCAAGGCAGCCCTTAAGCTACCAGGACCCGCATCGGCAGTAGTTGTTACCATATTGCCAGGATCCCAGCCATCGAGATCGAAGTACCATTGGTCGAGATAGCTACGTATCGCACAGGCCAAGGCTCTCGCAAAGGCTTTGCGACTAGCATCACTGGAGCGTACTCCAGCCCAATTGAGTTCAAATTGGATCGCGTTAATCACAGAACTATCCCTCGAGCCATGCCTAACAGTATTGTAGCCACCTGAAAAAAAGGGATCCGTTGGCTGCGGAGCGGGGTCAGAGGCAGAGGGTACTGCTGGAAAGCCTCGCCTGACCAAAAACTCACCCATACAATCACTCCCACGACATAGCTCTGCAAAAGACACTGTGGGATTAAGCACATTTGACAAATGCTTGATAGAACTATCGTCTTGACGATTATCAGCGTCTAGGGTGCTATCTGAATCTTGTAAGCGAGTGCGACTAAGTAAATATCCCAACTCAATCCGTTGGATGGGATGCCCATGACCATGCAGATCAATAAAGAGTGCACTACCAAACTGGGCCTTACAGCTATCTTTGGCCGTTTGGATAAAATCATGGTATTCATACCAAGCGTTTTCGGCATCTGGATTACCTAAGGCAGCCTCTACGATCTCTCGATTTGCGTCTAACTTCTTGCGCGCCAGCTTATTGATGATAATATGAGGATTGCCGCCAAATACGTTTTGTATGGCAACTTTGATGTCATACGAGAGTTCTTCAGTACGGCTGTCCCGCGCAGTTACACAATTGCTACAAGCGCGGTCTGGGATGTTCAAAGGTTCAAGGTAGCCGCCATGCGGAACGGATATAATAATCGGCAAATCGCCGGCATGGTATTCAACATAACCGTTGGATCCAAAATAGATATCTCCCGGAATGTATTGCGCCTGGAGCCCAAATGGTAACATTAAAAGCAGAAGCGTCCACCTAAGAGGCGTGAGACAATCGTTCTGCGCAGCAGTAATCCCAAAGCAATTACTCATATTACTCCCTTTGGCTGTTTTCGATCACCTGCTCAGAAGTCAGTCCGTAGATGGGCGGTGTTTTGACTTCGAGCATACCTAAGTAAGTATAGAGCTGCCCTCGATGATGAATTTCATGCTCAACCATTGCCCTGAGCCATTTCCACGTAGTGATTTGGATGCCGCCGGGTGTGGGACATTTTCGTTGAAGGTCTGCTGCACTAAGCTTAGAGAAAATCGCCAAGGATTCTTGATGCTGAGCCTGATAAAATTGCACCACTGCTTCCAAGCCTGAGGCGTATTCCGGACCACAACCTTGGTATTTGCTCGGCTTTAGTTGCACATTCTCGGCATACATATTTCGCTCTATCAAAGCATTATGCCTTATGATATCGCCAATGGTGAACTTTCCCGCTTGATAAGTCCATTCGATTTTATCGGCAGGGATATATTCAAAAAGACGGGTGGTCCGGGCTTTGACCTTGGCGTAGTAGGCGAGAAAAGAATCTATATCGGTAATGATCATGGGAGGGAGCTTAAGGATTGAGCACACTATTGAGGCAGCTTTTCACAAACGCACCTAATATAAAATTTACGGCCTTGTTGGCTAATATCTCCATGCTTATGGATATGACTCTTGCCCCAACGAATGTGCCAATGATAGGCTTGATCGTCTAACCAATAAGAGCTGGAGATGCCCTTTTGACTGAATTGAGAAGGACGGTCAGGAGAGCCATATTCGTCTTTTCTTCCGCCGGGCAGAACGCTCAGCCCTAATTCATTGCTTGCATCGGCAAACTCTTCTCCTTGCCACTCCCCAGGCACAATAATTTTAGCAGCCTTACGGCTTTTCATGCTTTTCCGCAGGCTTTTCCATTGTTTTACATTAGGCAGTTTCCAGCCTTCTGGACAAGCGATTTGCGCATCAGCATAAGAATAGAGGCGACCATATTTCTCACAGTTTTCGACTAGCCCCTCATAGCATTCCGATTGAGGTGCTTCATAATTGAGATTCTCTTTGAACCAAAAAAGTTCGTCGATTTTCAGGATTTTGTAAGTTTTTCCATCCCTCGGGTCAGTAATCTGCTCTATGAGTTGTGCCTTATACTCTTGCTTTGGCTCAGTCAGCTGAGTTGCCAGAAGCACGCTGCCAAGGCAGAAAAAAGCAAGCAGAAGAATACGCACGCCTAAATTTTGCATCTTATTGTTCAAGTCTTTTAAAAATGAATCTATACGACGCTGACCACATTCGCAATTTTTATGATCGCTACGCGGAGGCCGAAACCCAACGTTGGGACAAATCACCTGTGGAGCAAGTCAAACAATACGTACACCGCTTTCATCTCGATGCGCATGTGAGGGCTGGCGATAAAGTGCTGGAATTAGGTGCGGGCACAGGAATTTTTACAGAGCAGCTAGCTTCTATCACAGAAGATTTGACGATCACAGATATTTCCCCCGTCCAATTGGCCCTCAACCAAAAGCGAGGTAAAGCACTGGGCTATGAAGAGAAAGTAAAGCATTGGGACCTAGCGGATATCACTGATCTAAAGCAGTTTAGCGACGACACTTATGATGTAGTGCTATGTTATGGTGGTCCGCTTAGTTATGTGTTTGAGCAGAAACATCAGGCCTTGGCGGAAATCAAACGTGTCCTCAAGCCTGGAGGCAAGGCGCTCATCAGTGTCATGAATCTTTGGGGGACAGTGCACCAATATTTGACGGCCATTATGTTGGAGGTTTCTCCTGCGGAGAACGAAAAGGTCATGCGAACAGGCAATCTCCATCCTTCGAGCTTTACGCCTTCTGATCATCATTGCCATATGTTTAGAGCGGAGGAGCTGAAAGCTGATTTGGCCCAAGTGGGCTTTGAGATACTGAGCCTTTCGGCCTCAAATTGTATCTCGGCCATGCGAGCTGACGATATCCCAGAGATAAAAAAAGATGCAGAGAAATGGCAGTATTTCCTAGATTTGGAGATCAGAGCCTGTCAATCGCCAGGAATGATCGAATCAGGCACGCATTTGATTGCTGTGGTCCAAAAATAAGGAAATCTCTATGTCCCAAAGTCAGGGCGGAATTTATGTACACATCCCCTATTGCCGGCAGGCCTGCGTCTATTGTGATTTTCACTTTATGACCAATCTCCGCTCTAAGGCAGAGATGCTCGAAGCCATGGCTTGGGAAGCAAAGGAAAGTCGAGAATTCTTTGGAGAGCAGTTCCCGCTGGGAACGCTCTACTTTGGAGGCGGTACGCCCAGTGTGTTGAGTCCGCAGGAGTTAGAGGCATTTCTAGGTGTCATACGTGAGCACTATGCGTTTGCCGAAGGCGCAGAAGTTACGCTCGAAGCCAATCCAGACGATTTAGATTTGCAATATTTGCAAGCGATCCGAGCCTTAGGCATCAATCGCTTGAGTATAGGGGTCCAATCGTTCCGCGCAGCGGACCTCCAATGGATGAACCGCTCTCACACAGCCG
>CAZHOC010000472.1:0-5171 GCA_964534295.1 uncultured Bacteroidia bacterium
ACGTCCCAGCCCTTTTTTTGTCACCTTTAGCAGCAAATTATGAACAGCAAACACCTCATTTTATTTGGGGGACTTTTTTTTGCCCTTAGTTTCCTTTCGGGTCAACATATACAGCGAGGCCTAAGCATTGGAGGACCCATAATGGGGCGGATGGTACCCTTGGAAATCTATTACAATCGGATTTCTAGTAGTAATGGTTTATGGGATGATGTTTTTCGCCTTTCTCCTGCTTATTCGATGACCTATACTTTTGCTCCTAAAAGGCGTAGCCAATGGTATTTAAAACATCTCGCCTTTATGGAAGTCTCTCGGGTGCAAAGAAACTCGCGAGAGTACCTGGACTACTTTATCCGTATTGGGGGAGGTCAGATGTATTACTTACCCTTTGCCCCCTATTTGCAATGGCAGTGGGAACTCGGCCTCCAGGCAGATAGAAGTTGGACGAGAAATTATTATAGTAGCACAGATAATGATCCCTATTTTGAATGGAGACTTCCGTTGCCCTATGCGGGGATCAATCTTCAGACCACTGCTATTGGCAAGCATCTCATTGCCGGAGTCGGAATTGAAGCATCTCCCTACATTGATATCGAGTCTTTTGTAGCGGCTGTTCGCTTTCAGACTATGCTAGCCTGGTCCCTCAAAGCCCGCGATCAAAATCCAAACTATGAAAAACCCAGCCTTGGTGATCATGAAAAAAGAATCCATATCATGTACCAGCTTGCTAGATATGGGAGTAGAGATTATTACGCTGAAAAATTTCTCACTGATATGAGAAGTATAGTGGGAGAGTATTGGTGGGGATATAAGAAACAATGGCGACTTGCGAGCCGCTTGGGCTTAGGATTTGGAGCCACGGGTAAAGGGGATGACATCGGTATTGATTATGATTGGCTCGTACATGTAGAGCAAAACGCTTATTTACGCTTAGGAGAGCATTTTCCCATTTTGCCCTTTGGCGGTGTAGGGATTCTGACTGGGCAGGTTTGGCAAGAGAGCTATGCAATCAATCGAAGGATAAACACCCGCAAAAATCTTTTTAGACCTTATCTAAAAGGAGGCCTAAGGGTACAAGCCCCGCATCACCGGATTTTTGTAGAATTTTCCGCCAATACCGTCCCTAGTTTCCAAATGGGGGTAGGGCTACGATTTGGGTCTTAGAAAGGGCATTGGATTAGGGATGAGCGTTCTGCGCAGCAGTAAAAACCAAACCCCACCTTTTGGCCTTGGATTACGTGCTTCAAGTTGAGTGATTAGCTTAATCTTTATTTTAGCTACCGCTGCGCGGAACGCTTATCTCTTGAAAACACAGCATGCGACCTATTATCTTTTCAGTATTCCTTGGGCTTTTTTTGAGCCTCAATTATCAGCTTTTCGCTCAAGCTAGCTTACCCGGCCGCCTACAAATCGATATCAGGCACTCAGAGATGCATAATCTGGATTTTAGATACCGTAGCAATGGGATCGGCTTTAAGTATATGCTCTTGGATAAAGAAAAATGGCAATTGGGTGCTCGTCTCGGGGCATTGTATAGACACCGAACGGACTTGCCCCAAGACTTCCATTCGCGTTGGATAAGTTTAGATTTTACCGCCTATCGTCGCTTGGGTGCTACCTGGTGGTGGGGCTTTGGTATTGGAGGTGCCACTGGCCTAATGCCAAGCAAGGTCTGGTATAAAACGATCTCATATTATGAACTGACTCGATATAGTTGGCCTTATGCCGTTTTAGGCATAAAAAAAGATTTTGCTAAAGATCGATTCTTCGTCCAGCTACAAACTCGGATGATTCCTTATCCGCACATCGATATGCTGATTTACGGCCAGTCCGATATATCTATTGGTGTTCGACTTACCAAGGCGACAAAACAAGAAAGAAAATAAGCTATCCTTGATTGGCACACATTTGAAAACCACCCCATGAAAAACGCCATTCTTTTTAAGACTTTGGTCTTAAGTCTATTCATTCCCCTCTTATGCCCTGCCCAGCAGCAGCAATCCCTCACCTGGCAGATTGACGCTCGAGGCTCCCTCCCCGTCAATTTCGACACTGAATTTTTTGACATAGGCTTAGGAGTAGAAAATATGGTCCTAAATAGAGCCAATTGGCAAGTGGGCACTCGCCTGGGTTTGCTCTATGACCGCCGAAAAATATCTAGAGCCCCTAATACATTAAATACCTTTTGGTTGACCTTTGATATCAACTCTTACCATCGACTGGGACCAGGATGGTACGGCTTAGGCGGTATTGGTGGCGCTTGGGGAAAACAAGCTTTTGAAACGTGTCAACGTAGCGGTTGCGATTGGTCTACCTTTGAAGATTATTGGGCCTACGTCCTGCTGGGTGTCAAAAAGAATTTTCAGAACGAGAAGCACTTTTTCCAAATGCAAGCACGCTTATTTCCCTTTCCGGATGCAGATTTTTTTATTTATCGCTCTAGATTAGAAGTGTCTTTTGGCATTCGTCTCGGCCAAACTACTCAACCTTAATTAATAGCTCCTCTGGCTCGCCCATCTCGCCGATGGCTTCTAATTCCAAGCCCAGACCAGTGGTCAAGGCGATAAACTCTTTGTCGTAGCCTGGCATGATGGCAATCAATAATCCGCCACTGGTTTGGGGATCGCAGAGGATGGCCTTTTGATAATCGTTGAGCTCGCTGACTTTATTGCCGTAGCTTTCATAATTGCGATGGGTACCTCCCGGTATACAGCCCTGTTCAATATAATGATCGATATGCGGAAGCTTTGGTACTTTGTCAAGCCATACGGTCGCGCTGGTTTTACTGGCTTCACACATTTCTCCGAGGTGGCCTAGTAGACCAAATCCGGTAACATCGGTCATGGCTTTGACATAGGCATACTTGGCAAATGTTTCGCCTAGCTTATTGAGTTGTACCATGCTATCGCGAGCGATATCTTGATGTTCGGCTTGCAGCTTTTGCTGCTTTTGGGCCGTGCTTAATATCCCTACGCCTATCGGTTTGGTCAGAAATAATTTACTGCCAGCTACGGCTCCTCCGTTTTTGCGGATGTTGGCTACATTGACTCTGCCGGTGACCGCCAATCCAAAAATGGGTTCTGGACTATCGATGCTGTGACCACCCGCTAAGGGGATGCCCAATTCACTACAAACGGCTCTGCTTCCTTCCAAAACCTGCTGTGCTGCCTCTGGAGGCAGTTTGTCTACTGGCCAACCCAAGATCGCGATTGCCATAATCGGGCTTCCCCCCATGGCATAGACATCACTGATGGCGTTGACGGAGGCAATGCGCCCAAAGTCAAAAGCATCATCTACGATTGGCATAAAAAAATCAGTCGTACTGATAATCGCCGTGCCATCTCCTAAATCATATACTGCCGCATCATCTCTGCTATCATTGCCCACGAGTAAGTCTGGATTTGGTAAAATGTGCTGTGAAGTGTGGAGGATTTTATCCAATACTTGAGGAGAAATTTTGCATCCACATCCGGCGCCATGACTATACTGTGTCAATCTAATAGGCTCGTTCGTATTCATTCAGTGTTTGTCTATTTCGTGTTTAGGTTTAGCAACAATTGTGCTGTTTGTGCAGGTTGGTCCACATTTATGCTCAAATGGTGTTTGGCGCTGCTCTTTCTCTTGCTGAGCGCGTAGCGGTACGCCTTATCGTAATAGGCTAAGGTTAGGCTGATTAATTTATTGGGATCATCCGCTTCGACCGCTGCCAGAGCGTCTTGATAGCTTTTACCACCCAAGCGTTTTTTGATTTTACCAAGCGCTTTGCTGACATCCTCTTTGGGATAGCTGCCATATTCCTTGATTAAGCGTTCTGCGCGCAGAGAAAAAGGAATATCTAGCACATAAGTAGGCGCTACTTTCATCTGCTCCCAAAAAGGAGAAGGGATATAAACTGTACCGATAGAATGACTTTCATCCTCTACCCAAAGCGGTTTTTGAGTATCATACTGCCGCAGTATTTCGTAGCAGTCATTTTCAAACTGTTCGACACTTGGTTGTTTTTCTAAGCCAATGCCTCCGAATGCAGAGCCTCTATGATTGGCGACCGCTTCCAGGTCAAGAACTTGCTGGCCTAATTCTCGCAGGGATTTTAAAATTTCTGTCTTGCCACAACCTGTGCTCCCTCCTATCATCCTTAGGTCCCACTTTTGGGCAAAGGTGGCTTGTACTTGCTGTCTGTAGGCTTTGTACCCGCCTTGCAGAACGTTTACCTCAAAGCCAGCCATCTGCCACAACATCGCCATGCTCTGGCTGCGCATCCCCCCACGCCAACAATGTACCAACACCTTATTAGTTTGGCCTTGATTTTGTAGTTGTCTGACAAAGCCTTCCATTTTAGGACCGACAATTTCCAAACCTTTAAGGAATGCATCATTGCGTCCTTTTTGTTTGTAAAGAGTGCCCACTTCGGCACGCTCTTCGTCTTTAAATAGAGGGATGTTGATGGCGCCAGCTATGTGCCCCTTAGCAAATTCTTTGGGGGCTCTGACGTCAATCAAAATTGAATCTCCCTGCCAGTAAAGTGGCAGGAATTGTGCTATGGGTAGCGTATTTAACAAGAAATTATACCGTCCTTAATGCGCAACGAAGTTACGAATAAAGCAGAGGATATTTAGGGATCGTATAAAAGATCACTAAATAAACGTACCTTTGCCGGATCATTATCCACTTCCTGACTAAAACAAGGCTCCAAAAATTGGCGGGAGGTGATTGGGAAAGCATATTATATGTCAACATTTGAAAGTTTAGGGCTGGATGCAGAAATCATTTCAGCTATCACCAAATTGGGATTTGAAGCACCAACTCCCATTCAAACCCAGGCTATCCCCCAAATTCTCGAGCATCAGCAGGATTTGATCGCCCTTGCCCAAACTGGTACCGGTAAGACGGCAGCCTTTGGCCTACCTCTCGTGCAGATGGTAGATGAAAACGTGGATGTCCCTCAGGCCATTGTCCTGAGTCCGACCCGTGAATTGGCGATTCAGATCACCAAGGATCTGCAGTCTTTTGCCAAAAATAAAGGGAAACTTCCCATCATATCAGTGTATGGAGGGACGCCGATTTACAATCAGATCAAAGCCTTAAAAAGAGGGGTTTCCATCGTCGCCGGTACGCCCGGTCGCGTTTTAGATTTGATCAATCGCGGCGAGTTAGATCTCTCTGAGATCAAATAT
>CAZHOC010000473.1:0-5170 GCA_964534295.1 uncultured Bacteroidia bacterium
CATTACGGCAGCCTCCCTGGAAGACAATATCACGGATATCAGTTTAGTGCTTTACCCTAACCCTGCCGACGATCATATTACCATCGAAATCAACGGCCTAGAAAACCGTGCGATCAATCTACAATTGGTAGATCTCAGGGGAAGCGTTCTGCGCAGCAGTAAAATAGAAAAGGGACAACAATCTCATACTGAAACCATCGACTTGAATGAACTTGCTGCGGGGGTTTATCTCCTGCGAGTGGGAGGGGTGGTCCGACGCGTGGTGAAATTGTAATCAACAGACATAAAAATTAAATGGGTGCGACATTTCTGCCGCACCCATTTTCAATTACGATTCAATTATTGCCTTGACGTTATCATCAGGATTGCGGTCGATCAGTTTGTTGATCGGGTCGATGCCCGCTTTAGTAGGTTTGATCGGTACCACAATATCCAGTTCAATTTCTTTTTGGCGGATTGGGTGCTTTTGCAGGTAGAGCAGCGTATCCTTACCGGCTTCGGTTTCACCGAACACCCCCACATCTATCCAGTCGGTCAGCGGTATTTCCGTTTCATTGCCGAGGCTATCAGCGCGATATTTGATGGCTTCTGCGCTTAGATGAACGGTGTATTGACCATCACTACTTTCAGTTATGCTGGCTTCTTTGGTACGATTTTCAAATAGGGTGATGGTCTCAAACATATCCTTGATCAAGTATTGCATACTGTCAGGAGTAACCGCTCGGAAGTACTTGAGCAAATCTTCGGTATTCGGATAACGACCTTGCCGTTTGTAGGCCCAATCTTGGTTAAATCTTTTGAGGGCGGCATTTACACTATCCTCGCCG
Organism: uncultured Bacteroidia bacterium; assembly: GCA_964534295.1. GTDB lineage: Bacteria > Bacteroidota > Bacteroidia > J057 > J057 > JBCAWW01. The sequence continues at coordinate 828 of CAZHOC010000473.1, forward strand.
ATGTAATCTTGGAGGGAGTACATCACGATGGCTCCCTTACGATAATGGATATAGTTTTGTCCTTGGACCTCGATTAGGGGACGCTCCTTTTTGGTTTCTGAAGCTCTACCAGATAGGTAGCGGTCTAGCTCATAAGCCAGAAACTTCTGGATCATTTCCTCAGAGTACTCTTGCTTCATAACCATAAGGGCAGAGTATTGAGACATGGATTCAGAGATCATCGCATTGCCACGGACGCCTGCCTCAGGTACCTGATGTCCCCACCATTGGTGCGCCATCTCGTGAGCGGTAACATAGAAGGGCATATCAATTGCGTCCTCCTCAATCTCTTGGGTAAAACCAATGCCCTCGGAAAAGGGGACAGTATTGGCAAAGGATTGGGCGAAACTTGAATAACGCGGAAATTCCATAATCCGCATCTGCTGATACTGATAGGGGGAGAAATTTTCACTGTAATAGGCAAGGGACCTTTTCATCCCTTTCATCATCCGATCGAGATTGTATTCGTGTCCTTTGTGGTAATAAATCTCCAAATTGATGCTATCCCAGACTTCTTCGATCTTTTCGTAGCGGGCAGAAAGGATGCTATAGAAGTTGACCATCGGCTGGTCCATTTTATAGTGATAGTAGCGACGCCCATCCTCTTCCCATTTCTTTTGTAGATAGCCTGGAGCAATGGCAATTTGGTCTTGACTGGTGCTCACTTCTATCTCAAAGCGGATATAGTCTGCATCATCACCAAAGAGGTTTTGAGATAAACCGCGGGGATCATCTCGGGGCAATTGAGGCTCTTTGACAGGAAGATCATATTCTTTGCGATCATCATCATTGCCCAATTCAAAGCCGTCATTGTAGCCAAGAGAAGGAAAATATCTACTATTGAAGAAGGTTCCATTAAAGGCGATTTCGTCATTAGGACTGCCTTCGACAAAGCCTTTACTATCATACAGCAGCTTAAAGTCCATCTTCACGCTATCGCCAGGGGCTAAGCGTTCTGCGAAGCTGTAGATAAAATAATCAAAGTCATCATAGGCCTTACTGATAGCAGCCTCACGATCGAAGCGCAGGTAATCCAAAGCAAGACCACCTTGATTGGCTAATTGGATATGAATATCTGAGATGGACTGGTCGCTAAGATTCTTGAGATAATAATATCCCTCTGCCTCAAAGTCCCTTTGCTCTGGATAGATATCCACTTTGAGATTGGTTTCGACTATCTTGGGTTGGGCGATTTCGGCAAATTGGGATAGTTCTTTTTCGTAATTGGCTTGTAGCTCCTTAGTCTGATCAGAGGTGCGATATTCGTTGAGTACATTGGTGTTGTAGTAAACAAAACAACCTGAACCGACAAATAGCATCAAAGCCACGGCAGAGCCGATGATAGCGGGACGGGTATAGCGATAACGAGCTAATTTGAGACGCGTCTTCATCAACATATCAGTACCACGTTGAGAAAATAGCAGCGTAACTACCATCAAAATAGCAGCCATCCCAAACCAGTATAACTGGAACCAATTGAAGGGATTGACATAATGCCCGTATTGATTCATGTCTGAATAGCTACCTAAGCCACCACTCGCATAATTGAACATCTTATGCTCAAGTCCTATCTCACTTAAGACAAAGGCATTGACGATAAAGAAGAGAATCATCACGGCATGCCCCACAAACTTTTGGTTGACCAGTGTATGGACAAAAAAGCCTAAAGCAGTGAATAAGATCAGAAAGAAGAAGGTCTCGCTAAACATATAGCGGAAGTACAGCCCCAACTCGATTTCCGGGAAGCCTTTAAAGACTTGGATCAAGATACCTGCCACGATCAAAAGCAGGATCATCACCACGTGAATCATGCTAAAGCCAAGAAATTTGGCTGAAAGCGTAACCCAGTTTGGAGTCGGAGTCGCATCGAAAATCTGCTGAAAACGCACATCACGTTCCCGCCAGAGCAATTCGCCAGTATAAAAGACAATGATGATAATAAAGAAGAGGTTGAAACCTCCGATCAACTCTAAGACTAATCCTGTACTTGCGTATACCGGGGTGCCATATAGACTGTTGAAAAAGACTGCATTCACCCCCATGATCACCATGCCTGCACCTGCAATCGCAATGAAGGGCACAGATTTGAAAATCTCCGCAAAGTACAAGCGAGCTAAGCCCCAAACTTGTTGCAGGCGGATCCGAAAACCGTCCGTCAGAGTCGGGCTAATTTTATGAATGGCAAAGTTAGGGCTCAACTTCTCAGCTGTTGACTTAGCTTTTGCCTTTTTGCCTTTGCGACGGGTATTGACCACTTCCATTTTGTAGCCAAAGTAGGTAACCGCCAAAGCAAAGGTTCCTACCGCTAGCCAGATAAGGCGGTTAAAGAGCACCAAGCCTTCCATGGCATAGACTTGGGTGTTTTTCTGGGCGATAGTCCAGTATTGAGAGACCACATTGGAAGTATTTAAACCAAATGGATCCATCAGAGCCACGATATTTCGATTTTCGAGGTCTTCGCCGAGGAGACCGTCTGCTAATAGATAAACCATTAGCAACAATATCCCCTGCATAAACACAAAGAGAAGATTGCGGCTCAAAGCGCCTCCCATAAAGAAGAGCGCGCTCCCGATTAAAACGTTCGGCAAGACGAAAACCAAAAAGGGACTGAGGTGATGCCAAAGGTTAAAGGCCAAAAAGTCTTCATGCCCTGTCTTGATCAAACTTCCCGTGATCAGGCCAAAGAGAATACCGGAAAAGACCAATAAAGTGATCAATAAGGAACCGATATAGCGTCCAAATAAGTACTGCCCTTTGGTCAGGATGGTCGTAAAGAGCATGGACTCGGTCTTGTGCTCACGATCGCGCACGATCGGAACGCCCATCAAACCAGACATCAAAAAGAAACCTGGTAAGACCGAAAGGATCAAACTAATGGTAGCAAGCGCTACGGGTGCATTTTCTTTGACTTGGCCTGTGCCGCCACCCACGGTGAGATTATCCCAGCTTAGGGCTAGGCAAGCCATCAAAAAGAGGATGCCAAAGTACAGCCAGGTTGCAGGTCGTTTGAGGCGATACTGCAGCTCAAACTTTATAACATTTCCAATCATCAGATTCAGTTTTTTGAAACAACACTTAGAAACTAGGCGTGAGATAACTGAGGGTTACCCTGCAGTTTACCGGTGATATAGGAGAAGTAAACATCCTCCAGATCGGGTTGTACCGATTCCATGGTCTCATCTGGAGCCACTTCACTATAAATATGAATCTGCGGTTGGCCCGCGATTAGTTTTTCTGAAATCACTTCAAAGCGCTCCTTATAGGCGGTAAGCTCATCCTTGGGAACGCGTTTCTTCCAAACCTTCCCTTCGAGCAGTTTGATCGAATCCAAAGGATTACCCTGCATCAAAATATTCCCTTGATTAATGATGGCCATTTCAGAGCAAAGCTCTTTTACATCTTCTACGATGTGAGTAGAGAGAATAACAATAGCCTCTTGCCCCAATTCGCTCAGGAGATTGAGGAAACGATTTCTCTCGGCCGGGTCGAGACCAGCAGTGGGTTCATCAACGATGATGAGACTAGGATTGGCCAAAAGCGCTTGGGCAATCCCAAAGCGTTGGCGCATACCGCCTGAATAACCGCTGAGGTTTTTGCGACGATGAGAATATAGGTTTGTCTTGACCAGTAAGCCTTCGACGATTTCTTTGCGTTGCTTTTTATCGCCGATACCTTTGAGTACCGCGAGGTGATCTAAAAGCGTTTCGGCATTGATCCGAGGGTAGACCCCAAATTCCTGTGGCAAGTAGCCAAGGCGTTTGCGGATTTCTTCTGGCTGGCGCAGAACGTCAAATTCGTTGAAGCGTACGCTACCACTCGTAGGTTGTTGGAGGGTAGAGAGGATACGCATGAGAGTAGATTTGCCAGCGCCATTAGGGCCGAGCAAACCGAACATGCCACGCTTAAGTGTCAGAGAAACATTTTTTAGGGCTTCTACCCCATTGGGATAGGTCTGGGAAAGATTATCAATTCTTAATTCCATAATTCATAGCAATCTGAACGGAGTTCGAGATTACTATGATAATTCGTACCTAAGAGCGAATCAAAAAATTTCTACCAACTGGGGACAACGCTCTACCAAATAAGCTGATATTGACTTTTTTACTATCAAAAAAACCGGCCCCGTTTAGGTAGGCCGGCTTATCGCTGTTAGGGATAAAGTACGAGCGCTGTCGCACTTTCCTTTAGGTACAAATTGAAAATATAGTTGCAAGAACGGAACTATTTGAGCTTGAAATATAACAGCTTCACGGAAAATCTTACATGTTTAACTCACATTTTGCCATCATATTGGCGCAATACAT
>CAZHOC010000474.1:0-5162 GCA_964534295.1 uncultured Bacteroidia bacterium
CCTAAATCGCTTTTTAGCGGAGTCTGAGCTATACGCCAACCATATCATGCCGGTCAAAAAGACCCTAGAACAACAATTCCTAGACATCCTGAACCAAAACCATGCTTAGACTTTTATCCATCGAATTTTATAAGCTACGGAATACACGCTATTTCTGGATTTTGGCGGGATTGTTTCTCGTGTTTCTCCTAGCGGTTCCGATCGCCTCCAAGGCGCTATTAGATTATCTTGAATCCATCGGTGAAACCATTTTTAATGGTATCAATCCAGGGGATTTGCCCATTTTTGACTTTGTCGACCTCTGGCAAAACCTCACCTGGATCTACAGTGCCTTTTCCATCTTCTTGGGCTTTATTATTGTGATCTCTATCGGCAATGAATATAGCTATGGTACCATCAAGCAAAATGTAATTGACGGCCTGAGCCGCAGAGAGTTCCTAATGAGTAAGCTGGTCTTCATCGCTGTCTTATCATTGATCGTAAGCATATTGGCGATGATCATCGGGCTGGTAATGGGTTTCCTTTGGTCCCCTGTAACCGAGCTCCCCTTTATTCTAGAGCATATTGAGTTTATACCCGCCTATTTCCTGCACCTATTTAGCTTTCAGGTCTTCTGTTTGGTCATCGGTTTGTTGGTCAAGCGCTCGGGTATCACCATCGCGCTACTTACCTTTTACGTTTATGTGATTGAACCCATTTTATCAGCTATCATTGAGTTTGAGTATGAACTCGAATGGTTAGCCAATCTCCTTCCACTCAACGCTATCGGTAATATTATTCCCCTTCCCTTTACCAAATACGCGATGATGGAAACCCAAACCAATGTGGGGATGGACGACTTAGGAATACTGCTAGGCTATACCGCTTTGTTTTTATTCATAGCCTTCAGGATCATCACGAAACGGGATCTGCGGTAGAAATATAAAACAGAGCTTATGCAAAGACGTGAATTCAATAAAATATTGACTAGCTCATTGTTGAGCCATGGCTTGCTTAGCTCCTTATTTCTTCATGAAGCCTTTGCCAAGGAGGTAAAGCCTATTACTGATCATTGGTCTTTGCGTCTGCAGGAATACTGCCTGGATCTGCGCAAAGAGGCCATTAGCATCGAAGATTGGCGAAGGCTTATCAGTGAATTATATGCTCGGATCGATTTACAGGAGCTGATCAGATTCATCGATCTAGATAATCTGATCAAAGGATTTGAATACCCAGATTTAGGAGTGAATACCAAATGGGTTCGCTTCCCTCAATTGGAGGGTTTACCAGCCAAAACGGCCTTCATCAAAAAGGTATTTGGCATGAAAAGGGATCGAGCAATTATTCCTCATGGCCATTCCAATATGATATCGGCTCATTTGATATTGAAGGGTGAGATGCATCTGAGGCATTATGACAAACTCGAAATCCTGGATAATCAGATGATTATTCAGCCGACCATCGACAAGTCGATCAATGTTGGGGAGCACTCTACGATTTCAGACGATAAGGATAATGTCCATTGGTTTGTAGCCAAATCTGACCACGCCTTCACCTTTGATGTGATTATGTTAGACTTAAATGGCAAGGTCTATGATATTCATAATTTGGACATCCATGAAAAGGTTGACCTCCCTGATGGAAAGATGCGAGTACCTATTTTAGGTGTGGAAGAAGCCCTCAAAAAATACGGCAAGGAAACCCACCACTAAGCTCTCTTTAGACAAAAGAAATCCTCTTTTTAGCCAGAGTCAGTTTTGATTACCGCTACGCGGAACGCCAAAACTGACTTTTTTTTACTTTTATTTGGACCGAACGTTCCAAATAACTTACATTTATACACGACTGATCGTTCCAAATAAAAACAAACTATAATCACATGAATTATCTACTCACGGGAGGACATACAGGTATTGGGCTAGAATTGACCAATGTACTACTCAAAGAAGGCCATAAAATTGGCCTGATTGTCAGAACGGAAAAGCGCAAGCAAGAGACCTTGCAAGCACTAGCAAAACCAGAAATGGTTGATTTCTTTTTTGCAGACTTAAGTCAAGCAGATGCCGTGCAAGCTGTGGCAAAAGATATAAATGAGAAGTGGGAGCGGATAGACGGACTGTTTAATAATGCTGGTTTATTAGCGGGAGAAGCCAATTATTCGGCAAGAGGCAATGAAATGCAGCTTGAGATCAATGCATTGGCTCCCTATGATCTAACAAAGGCCTTATTACCCCTACTAAATAAGGCAGATAAACCATTTGTAATGAATACTGCCACAGGCAACTTACATAAGCAAAAAAAGAAAGAAACCTCAGAGTTAAAGCGGCCAAAAAAATTCGTCAAACTGTTGGGTTCATATTTGAATTCTAAATTTGCGATGGCGATGATGATGAACTTTTTGGCTCAAAATAATCCTCAGCTTAGAGTCGCTAGCGTTGATCCCGGGCCCAATCAAACCAATATGACCAAGAGTTCTGGTATGCCTGCTTGGCTCAAACCTTTTAGCAAAATTTTATTCGCTCAGCCTATCAAGGGTGCTATGAAAATTTACCGAGCTGCTTTTGATCCCAAATTTCAGGGACAGAGCGGTATTTATATCACTGGGGATAAAGTCAAAGCGCTCAAAGCCTCCTACAATGATGTAGAAATAGCAGAATTGCTCGCCTGATTTTCTCTTGGGAGAGAAGATTTCCTAATTTGAATACCTAATTTTATTGATAAATGCCCCGGGTAAAACAATTTGATCAACAGGAAGTCTTGCACAAAGCCATGCTCCTCTTTTGGCGTAAAGGCTATAATGCGACCTCAATTCAAGATTTAACCCAGCATTTAGGCATCAGTCGGGGCAGCCTTTATGATACCTTTGGGGATAAGCAACAGCTTTTTCATCAAGTAGTTTCCCTCTACAGCAAAAAAAGTATAGAAGGTTTAAAAGGCTTCCTTGGCACTCACCAAAATGTCAAGGAAGCCTTTAGACACATCCTCCACTCTGTCCTCACAGAAGACCCATTCGGTCCAGATCAAAAGGGTTGCTTTGTGGTAAATACTAGTACCGAAATGCTTCCGCAGGATGACATCCTGCTCACTGTGATCAATGTGCATCAGGAGCAGATGGAAAAACTCTTTTGCGAGCTACTGGAGCGGGGGGTCAGCTCTGGCGAAATCTCTGCCGACAAGAACCTCAAAGCCATCGCCCGTACGTTTTACACCATGATGACAGGCTTTCGAGTATTTGACAAAGCGCAAGCAGATATAGAAGATTCCCTCGCTGCCTTAGAGGCGGTATTGACGATTTTGGATTGACCGCTGCGCGGAACGCTTAACTTGATCTGAAGGTAGGGATCGAGGAATTCAGGAGACTTATCCTTATTATGTGCCCTGTTTCCTAATCCAATCATATGAACCGCCTGGCCTTCCTACTCCTTCTTTTTATAGCCTGTCAGCCCTCCACTCAAAACAGCGAACAAGCTCGCTGGCAAGCTCATGCCCAAAACACGACGATCATTCGCGACGATTATGGGGTACCTCATATCTACGGCAAGACCGATGCCGATGCAGTCTTTGGTCTCCTATATGCGCAGTGTGAGGATGATTTCCAGCGTGTGGAACGCAACTACGTTTGGGCCATCGGCCGATTAGCAGAAGTAGAAGGAGAGGAAGCTTTGTATAGCGACCTTAGAGCCCGCCTTTTCATGACGAAAGAGGAAGCCATTGCGGCATATGAAAGCAGTCCCGATTGGCTCAAAAAGCTGTGTATTGCATTTGCCGATGGCGTCAATTATTATCTGCATACTCACCCAGAGGTCAAACCTATGCTGTTGACGCACTTTGAGCCCTGGATGCCCATGTACTTTAGTGAAGGATCGATCGGTGGCGATATCGAACGAGTCTCTACGAGACGGATACAAGCGTTCTACGAAGGAGGAAAAGGACTTGCTCTCAACCAATATGGCAATGGTTTGGTCTATCCAGATTTGCTTGCTGAGCCCAAGGGTTCGAACGGTTTTGCTATCTCCGGCGAGCTGACCGAATCTGGTAACGCAATGTTGTTGATCAATCCGCATACCTCTTTTTACTTCCGTGGCGAAGTACATGTAGTGAGCGAGGAAGGGTTAAACGCTTACGGGGCCGTAACCTGGGGGCAGTTTTTTGTCTATCAGGGCTTCAACGAAAAAACCGGCTGGATGCATACCTCTACTTATACCGATGTAATCGACGAATTTATCGAGGAGGTAAGTAAGGAAGAGGGTAAATACTTCTATCAATATGGGGAAGAAAAAAGAGAGGTTGAATCCCAAGAAGTAAGTCTCAAATATTTGGAGGGAGCTCAGATGCAAGAAAAGAGCTTCCCCATTTACCGTACACATCATGGCCCCATCACGCATATGATCGAAGACAAATGGGTGGCTACCGCGATGATGTGGGAACCGGTGCAAGCGCTATCGCAATCCTATACGCGCACCAAACTCGACGGACACGAGGCTTTTCGGGAGATGATGAATACTCGGACCAATTCTTCCAACAATACGGTCTATGCTGACGCCGGAGGTAATATCGCCTACTATCACGGTAACTTTATCCCCAAACGCGATACCAGTTTCAATTATCGCCAACCCGTAGATGGCAGTGATCCGGCGACCGATTGGCAAGGCTTACATACGGTTGATGAGTCTATCGTGGTGCTCAATCCTCCCAATGGTTGGATTCAAAATTGTAACTCTACCCCCTTTACTTCCGCCGCACAGCACAGCCCCAAGCGGGCCGATTATCCACGCTATATGTCGCTCGACCGAGAAAATTTCCGTGGGGTGCATGCCATTCGTCTTTTGAGCGGGACTAGTGATTATACATTGGATAAGCTGATAGAGCTTGCCTATGATCCTTACCTGCCGGCCTTTGAGGTGATGATTCCCGGATTAGTAGAGGCGTATGATCGTTCTGCGCCGCAGAACGCTAAACTCAAGGAAGCTATCGAAGTATTGCGCAATTGGGAATTTGCGGTGTCTAAAGAATCCGTGGCTATGTCCTTAGCACACTTTTACGGTATGGAGTGTCTCCGCAGTGAGCAAACGCCTCAAGACCTCAATTATATGCAACGCAAGCAGTATTGGGGAGAGGAGGCCCCCTTCGGGGAACGCTTGGAAGCGTTCGGCGCAGCCGTGGCCAAACTAGAGCAAGACTTT
>CAZHOC010000475.1:0-5160 GCA_964534295.1 uncultured Bacteroidia bacterium
TTTGAAAAAAGTTGAGGCATCATTGACCATCATGGGGAATTCCATGCCGCCGCCGCCTATCTCGCCATTAAAAACTGTCATGGCGGGATATGGATAAGGCTCTCCAGGCATGCCAGTGGAAAGTCCTTCTATGATCTCGGCAGAGAATTCAGCCACATCTCTAAAATCCTTTGCCTGGGGTTTGTAGCAAGCGTCTACCAAAACTCTCTTCCCGTTTATCTCCACGCTTGTCCCATCCCAGTAGTAGTAATCGCTCGTAGCAAAGGCAAAATCCGGCACATTGTCCGCTTGGAAATGCCAAGTGTTTTTTCCTTTGACATTCTTCATCGCGACAGGTCCTTTTTTGTAATCTCCCTTCTCGACAATCTTGATGACAGAGTCAGAACGTGAGGCTTTGAGATAACGTGAATAAGTAGTCTCTGCTAGCACTGCTTCAGGATTGCGTAAGCGCCCAGTGCCCCATACCAAAAAGTCATCTGGCACGGTGAGCTTGACATCAAAATCACCAAACTCATTGTAGAATTCATGCAATCCGGTATAGTTGAAGACGTCCCAACCAAAGACATCATCATAAACTGCAATCTGTGGATACCAATAAGCCACGAAATAAGAGTGCTCGCCATAGGTTCCCATCCTTACGGTATGGCCATTGGGGATTTGAAACTGCCAATCAATCTCCAGTTCCATTTTCTCGCCTGGTAGGAGTGGATCCGGTAGAGTAAGAAAGAGGTTGGTTCCCGCTCTGCGGAACGCTTTTTCGGGTCCTTTGACAGAGAGTGCTCGGCCATTCCAAACCATGCGAGAGATAGAAACTCCATCGGTCAATTCATCTTCGCCTAGCTGGTCATCTCGTTTAAATCCAGGATCCTCTTTATAAAGATCTTGATAAAGCCTTATCACAATCTCGGCTAAGGTATCAGGACTATTATTGACATACCGTATGGACTCGGTGCCTTTGACATTACGGGTCTCTGGATCGATCTCCGCAGAGATGATATAATCTGCTTTATTCTGAAAATAATTGGGCCCGGGCTTACCCTCCATAGTACGGGTCCCTTTTTCGACTGCTTTTAAGAAAGGTTCCTCTACTGGGAGGATCAATTGAGCGTTCACCGAAGGGGAAAAGCTCAGATAAATAAGCAAGATCAAAGGGCTAAAAAACTGGAATGAAATCCGAAATTTCATGCTTTTGGGGCTAAAGTTAGTGTGATAATTATCCATTAGCTGAAATTAATACCCAGATAGTGTTCATTCTGGCCTAAAATATCGCAGTCTGGACTATATTTGCGTGTTAATTTGCGAAGAATTTCCTAGTTTGCTTCGATAATGGAGCAAAATTTGCCAGTTCCGTCCCAAACGCCTGTGGTATTACTCGCAGGAGCCAACACCTACCAGGACCGCGTACGCAAACAATTTGTGGTTCAGGAGAAGGAACGTATTGCCCGAATTTTTACAGAAAAAGGGCAGGCAGAAGCAGAGATCGTTTCCGAAGATCCTGCTCAGGGGATATTCTTATTTGACCTATTTCGCAAGTATGCTTTTGACGAATCCGTCAAGGTTCTACACATCATTGGTTATGCCCGTGGTGAATACCTTCACTTCGAAGGCGGTTTAGGAGAAGAGGCTTACGATGTACGCTCCTTTATCAGACAAATCGAGAAGCTCCCGGGCCTTGAAGTCGTTTTTGTCAACGGTTGCGCCACCCCTGAATTTCTTGAAGCATTACTACTCGCCAATATTCCGGCAGTCATGGTTACCCAGACGCCGCAGCGAGATCGTTCTGCCTCGCAGATTGCTCAAGAATTTTATCATATGATCGCTGACGGATATAGTGTTCGCGATGCGATCGAAAAAATGCGCAGCAAGTATGGAAAGAAATTTGGTTTCTATCCCGTGATCTATGACTTCGAGCAAGACGCTCTGCGTTGGGAAGGCAAGCGTAAAAACTTATTGCAATGGGGTATTTATATGCTCGAAGCCAATAAGCAAAGCTTAGACTTTCATCTGCCGGTGCGTACGGACCTCCCCGCTACAGTTCCGAATCAGTCGAGTCTAAAAGAACCTGAATTACCCCAGCGTTCCAAAAGAATCCGACTCATTGGTTCGGGTATTTTAGTCGCGGCTTTCTTGACTATGCTCGTTTTGCTTTTGCAAGGCGCTGGCGATAACAACAATGGCAGTTCATGGCTAGGTGGTATTAAGTCTCGCTTTTTCCCTGCGGGAACGCCAGTATGGGCCCAAGATTGCCAATTCAACGACTCTCTTAGTTACAATGTGCTCTTGCTTCCTTTTTCCGAAAAGGGCGATTGCCAACAAGTAGACCCCTATTATACCCTAGCCATCTCTCGCCGATTGAGACGTATGGCCGAGGAGGATAATGAACTCAAAATGCGGATGCCAGACATTCCGATTTGTATGGTATCTGAAGATCAAGGGGAAGACTCCAAGAAATATTTGGCCAGTATGATCATGGATTGTGATGCTGACCTTATCATCAGTGGCACCTATCATGTAACCGCCAATGATGCCATTGATATGGACTTCCAGTTCATGTATGAGGGCTTACCGCAGCAAGCAACCTTGGATCGGCTCAAGGCTCAATTTTCCCCAACTATGCTAGATATTGGGGGTGATAAGTTTGTTTCTGCTGTAGACGATATGGTCTACTGGGCTAGAGGCATGAGTTTTTTCAAGCGTAAAAGTCATCACAAAGCTATCGAATACCTGCTTCAGATGCGTGAGCGTCAAGATAAAGGCTATGCGATCGTCGATATGAGACTGGCCCAGTGCTATGAACAATTGGGCAAAGAAGCAGCAGAAAGAGAAGATCATAGCAAAGCAAACGAATACTATCAAAACGCCATCAAGCGCCTTGACCACGCCCTCCTAGTTGATGCAGCAAATGCCGCCGCTTACAATCGTAGAGGCAACATCAACTTCCAGTTGGAAGACTACAATAACGCCATCGAGGATTTTCAAGCAGCACTTACCCGCAATCCTGACTATGCCGAAGCATATTACAATCTCGGCAGCCTTTATTTGATCCTCAAAAAGTACCAGGAGGCAGAAGAAATGCTCGCTCAGGCTACCCTCATTAAGCCAGATCAGGCAGAGTATCACGGCGCCCTAGCAGCCGCTTACGCAGAGCTCGAGCAAAGAGCAGAATTTTATCAGCAATTGGAGCTAGCCCTGCAAAAAGGCTTCAATATCCAGAAGTATCCCCAAGCTTTTGGCGTCTACCGTTCCGAAGATCGATTCAAGGAATTAGTAGCTCAATATTGAATTTAAACCGTTCACGTATTAATTCTCCCATGTCTAGATAATTGGTATTATCTTCTGGCATCAGTATACTTCACTGAGTGTATCGTTCATTTATGTAAAACAACAAAAAGTAAGAAAAAGACGTTTTTTTAATGGAAATATTAAATCGCAATCGTCAAACTTATGATCTAAGCTTTTGTTCTTGCAGTAATCCTATATTATCCCATGTTAACTTCATCGACGCACAAACCTGTCATCTTCCTTGCGTGTGTGAATAGTTATCGGAATGGTAAACGCCTCCGACAATTTGTCAACGAGCGCAAAAACATTTCCAAACTCTTTCGGAACTCATTCCTCCGAAAATCCCCCTTTCAAGCCGTCCAGAAAGGGAATATCTCTAATCAATACTTTTTCGATCTCTTACAGCAAAATGACTACCAAAACCGGGTAGCCATCATGCATTTTACTGGTCCTAAGGGGAATAATCACCTTAGAGTCGAGTCAGATAAATTTGAGGTCGGTATGCATATAGATGAGCTCTCTAAGCTCATTGGTCGTATGCCCAATCTACAAGCGGTGTTTTTGAGCGGTTGTGCCACTCAGGATCTCGTAGAGATGTTGATTCGCCGTGATATCCCCGCTGTACTCGTTACTCAAACAGCTCTAGAAGCAGGGGAAAGCCAAGCTATCGCCCGCTCTTTTTATCAGCATCTTGCCAAAGGATTGTCGGTTCAGGAAGCCTGCCGTCAATTGCAAAAAGATTTCTTCAGATTCAAAACCCATCGCATCCGCTATGATGTCGAACAGGACGCTTTGGACTGGAGCCATAGCCCACAAGGCGAACTCGCTTGGGGACTTTACTTCTTAGATGACAACGCTAAGAAGCTAGAGCAGCCAGCAGAATTGAAGCGCTTTGCGGTCTCATTTCAACAACATGGTAAAAACTCGCGGGTCAGCAGAATGATGCAATACGCAAAGTTTACGGCCGCCGCCCTCATATTAGGCTTTTTAGCCGTCGGCATCGCGATGTATTTGTCCACTCCTGAGCAGTTTGTACAAATACAACAGACGATCGCCCTTTAGACAAGTCCCATCCAAACCAACACCCATAGGCCTACGGATCCCTCATTTTGCTGAGATTTCGTAGGCCATTTTTTGTACTGTCTTTAGTTTTTTTACTGCTTCGCAGAACGCTTATCTCTGGGTGCAGCAAGTACGCCAGCACCTGAATTGATAACGAAGTACGCTATGATTGCATCTTCATTTTGGGCTATTACTCAACACGAGATAAGCGTTCTGCGAAGCAGGCAAAAAACAAAAACTAAGCTGATACCGGACTCGCAACTTTTTCGATCTGCACCCTTACGTTTTTGTGATAGGGCGTCTTGGCCAGGGGATCACAATCCGTCAAAGAAGTCAACTGATTGGGAGAACTACCAATTTCTTCTTCCGTAGCTCCAGGGTATTGAAAACCATATCCATGTGGCATAGATAGCATACCCTGAGGCATATCTTCGGTAACAAAGGCTTGCATCTTGACTTGGCCCACTTGGGATCGGCAGTACACCCAATCATTGTTTTCGATACCATATTGAGCGGCATCTATTGGATTGATTTTCAAGCTGCCATAATTATCGTTTTTGCGCCAGGCAGGATTACGCATGATTCCATTTGCATTATAGGAACGACGCTCTCCAGCCAATAGATTGAAGGGATATTCTTGGTGTAAGGCCTTATCTGCCTCCGCCTTTTCGGGTAATTTATCCAGCCACTCTAGCATCTCAGGAATCTCCAAATGCACCTTGCGGTCCTTATGACGGATCAATTCCCAATGCTCTTCGTGAGTATGCTTACTGATGATAATGCCAGACTTGCCATGCAGTATTCCAGCAAATAACT
>CAZHOC010000476.1:0-5151 GCA_964534295.1 uncultured Bacteroidia bacterium
TCCTATGCCGACAAGGCAACGCTCGAAAGAGTCAAGCCTACCAGGCCACTAGCGTATATCGTCAAACCCTTTAGCGAAAGGACCTATTCGCCAATATTGAGCTGGCCATGTACAAATATGCAGAGCGCTACCAACCACCGACTTGGCAGGCAGATTATATCAACCAAAAGCTCTCTACTGACTTTACTCCCAAGGAGGTGGAAGTCTTACAAGGAATATTTGCAGGTAAAACCAACCGCCAACTCTGCGAGCAGCATTTTATCAGCGCCAATACCATCAAAACTCACGTCCGGCGGATATATAGCAAGCTACAAGTCAATTCTCGGCCAGAGGCGATGGCCTTCTTGCGTCAATCTCTTTAACCCTTGCTCAGTATGCCTAATTATCACTCCAAAAGCGCTGCATTTTCCCTGCTTTGTGGTTTAATCTGTTGCTTAGGCTGGCCCCATAGCCTATCGGCTCAATACCGCCTGCCTCCGTTAGATACCCTTTTGCATCAGCTCGAGCATCCTGTCAATGATAGTCTCAAGTTTTTAACGCTGGTCTTTTTGACGGAGCAGATGCAGTTTCAAAATCCTCGTCAGGGTTTGCGTTATGCGGAACAGGCTTTGGCTATGTCCGTTTCCCACAAGGACCCTGCTCGGCAAATTGAGATTTTTTCGCGTCAAGGCGCTTGTTATTCACGCCTAGGGATTTATGACAGTGCCAAGATGATTCATCGGCGGGCTTATATTATGGGTTTAGCCTCCGGCGAACGCTTGCACGCGGCCAATCAACTGGCCAATATTTCCAATGCTTTTGATGCCCAAAGTCAACTAGATTCCGCGCACTACTACAACGATCTTGCGCTATCCATATATACTGAGCTTAAGCGTCCCATCTACGAGGCTATCGCCTATAACAACCAAGCGATCATCTATGAAAAGCAAGGAAACTACGCCAAAGCAGTGGCCTCCTACCTGGAAGCATTAGCCATATTTGATAAGCGAGAGTACAAAGCGGGGGCAGCGGCAGTGCTAGCAAACCTAGGCATTATCTATTTGCGGCAAGGGGCTTATCCCGAAGCCATCGCGTATTGCCAACGATCGTTGAAGCTCAAGCGAGAAATAGAAGATCTTTTTGGGGTCTCCATCAATCTCAATACGCTCGGAGAGATTTACCTAGCGCTTGATCAGTGTGATTCGGCCCTGCATTACAGTCTAGAGGCCCTCGAGATCAAACAAAAGTTAGAAGATCCACAAGGTCAAGCTTCCGTGCATACTCAGTTAGGCGAAATCTACTTCGAGGACCAAGCGTTCCGCGAAGCGGAGTACCAGCTCACCCAAGGCTACAAATTTGCCCTCCTCGCCCAAGACCAACTCATCCAAGGCAAGGCGGCTCTCAAATTGGCGCAGCTACTGCCCATTACTCAACCCAATGAGGCAGTCAAACCCTATCTTGAGGAAGCACTAGCCATTGCCAAAACCACTGGAGGGAGAGAACTCTTGCGGGAAGTTTATGCCTCCTATTATCAGTTTTATCGCAATCGACAAGACTTTAGAGCTTTCGATTATCAAGACCTTTATCAAAATCTCAGTGATAGTCTCCGCAATGACTCTATCGTACAGGCCTTCACCCGTCAAGAAATGGAGTATGAATTTGCGCTCGAAAAAAATGAAATTGCCCTTGCGCAATCGCAAAAGGAGCTTGCCTTTAATCAAAGCCTTAAACGTCAGCAACTAATCGGACTTTTAGCATTACTGGGGGCCCTAGCCTTGGGAGTTATTTCGCTGCTCCTATGGCGTAGTTATCGTCTCAAGCAAAAGACCAACCAGCAACTCAACGCCCAAAATGAAACCATTCAGCAAAGTCTGGAAGAGCGAGAAGTCCTCCTCAAAGAAATCCATCATCGCGTCAAGAATAATCTGCAGATCATCTCCTCTCTTTTGGTGCTCCAATCTCGGAGCATAGATGATCCCCTCGCTTTAGAGGCTATCGCCGAAAGCCGCAATCGGGTTCAATCCATGGCGTTGATTCATCAAAATCTCTATCAGGACGAAAGTCTTATGGAGGTTTCCCTGCCAGATTATATCTCGCAACTCACCCAAAGTCTTTTGGCCTCTTACCAGCTAAGCGGTAAGGAGATCGAACTAAAGCAAAGGATTGACGATCTAGCCCTGGATGTTGATCTCTTAATCCCCTTAGGGCTTATTCTCAATGAGCTCATTAGCAATGCTTTGAAGCACGCCTTCGGCGAACGCCAGCACGGACAGATTTCCATTGAGATTCAGGCCCTGCCAGAGCATCTACAAGTAAAGGTCGCAGACAATGGGCAAGGTCTACCGCCGGATTTTGAACAAAAAACCCAAACCTCTTTGGGCTTTAAACTAGTTCGCTCCTTTGTCAAAAAGATGAATGCTAAACTGCAAATCAACACCCAGGGCGGCACGCAAATCGATATGTTGATTCCGCATGTATAAATCACCCTCTAGGGTGACGCGATTCGAAAGTCTGGAGTTGAAATTGGCGCTACGAATAAAAATGTATCGTCATGAAAATTACTTTTGGCTTCTGGCCGCTCCTCTATTTTTGCTGGGTTTTTTTGTTTTTTACAGCTGCGCTGAACGCTCAGTCATGGCAGTGGCAATCCTCCATCACTCCTCTCGATAGCAATATCAAAGCGCAGGACAATTTTGGAATGGACGTAGCCCTTAGCGACTCCTTCATGCTCATCGGTAGTCCCAATCATGAATATGATGAAAATGGCGACAATCGGATTTTCGCTGCTGGGGCTGCATATATTTTCCAGCACGATTTCGGAGGTGTCTTTAGCTTTCAAAAGCTAGCAGCACCAGACCGTAGCGGTGCCGCAGCTTACGGCCATGAAGTCGCCATGAATGAAAACTGGGCCGTGGTGAGCGCCTTTCAATCTCCTTCCAACTCTCTCAATGGCGTAGGCCAAGTCTATATCTACGGGCGTGATGCAAGTGGCCTTTGGGCCTTGGACACCATCCTTTCTCCTCCCCAAGCGCAGGCAATCATGCAATTTGGGATCTCGCTTTCCCTCCATCAAGATGCTCTTGTCATTGGCGCAGCCAGAGAAAAACGTGATGCCAACGATCAAAATGATTTAACTGACGCTGGAGCAGCTTATTATTATGAATATGATGCTACTCAAGGCTGGACTTTTGGGCAAAAGCTAGTAGCTAGTGATCGTTCTGAAGATGCACGTTTTGGCGTAGGCGTAGCTTTGTTTGGGGATATAATTTGTGTGGGTGCTCCAGATCAAACCCTTGATCCTTTGACCTTCCCAATTATTGGAGGCGGGCAAGTTTATGTTTTCGAACGTGATCCCCTTAGCGGACAGTTTACCGAGACGCAGATTCTCAGAGATCAAACGCCGCGACCCTTGGGTGCTTTTGGCACTGATCTGGCCCTCTGGGAGGACGAACTCATGGTGGGAGAAACCAATGAAGGAGAGTATCCTACGGGTTCAGTGCCTCTAGGAGGTATGGTTGAAGTGTATCAAAAAGATGCTAGTGGGATTTGGCAGTATGAGCAAGCCCTAATTCCTGCAGATTTAAATCAAGGAGGCTTTTTCGGTAGAGTAGATTTAGAGGGAGATCTGGCGATAGTCGGCGCTTATGGTACTGACATCGGTGATAGCCCAACTGATTCGGTCAATGATGGGGGGGCGGCCTATGTCTTTGAGCGGATCAATGGTCAATGGCAGCAGGTAGATAAATTTGCGCCCGATGATCGCATGCCCTTCGATAAATTTGGTGAGGCGATTGCTATCAATGGGAGCCAAGTGTTGGTAGGAGGACCCTTTTCCGCTCAGGACTCGGTTTTATACGATGCCGGTGAGGCTTGGCTATATCAGCGGGACTTTCCCTTAGCGATAGAAGTTAAAACTAATGAGCTCAATGCTTGGCCAATTCCCGCACAAGGGGATTTATGGCTCGAATGGCAAGGTCAAAGTATTCATTCGATTCAATTATTTGACCTTTACGCTAAGCGCTATGAGGTTGAGATTGAACAAACCACCCCTCAAAAAATCAAACTGAGGCTAGCGTCTTTGAGCCCCGGCTTATACTTTATCGTCGCAGAGAATCAGGCTGGCGATAAAGCATACCTACGTATACAAAAGCGATAAGAGTATCCCATCATTTTGACCCATAAACTCAAGGGCGGAGCCGCTAAATTGGTTTATCAAAACCTCACACCATGCGACTTCACTCACAGCTATTGCTGCTTATTCTCCTTGTGCCTTTGTGTCTTACAGCACAAAATATCTCCGAGCATTCGGTACTCAGCCAAGGCACCTGGTACAAACTAGGGATCGTCGAAAGCGGTCTGTATAAACTCGATCAGGCTTTTCTCAGCTCAATCGGTATCAATACCGCAAGCATTGATCCTCGCAATATTCAAATCTATGGCAATGGTGGCGGCATGTTGCCGCAGGCCAATAGCATAAAGGTCTATGACGATTTAGTGGAGAATGCGATTTATGTGGAAGGGGAAGCAGACGCTAGCTTTGATGCGGGAGATCAATTGATTTTCTATGCCGAGGGGCCACATAAGTGGGATTATGAAGAAACGAGCGATCAGTTTCGTCATCAATTCAATCTCTATGCAGATACCAATTATTATTTTATCACAGTCGGTGCCGAAAGGGGTAAGCGGGTGGAGGAGACGGCTGCGCCGAACGATCCTCCCACTTATACCCTAAGCGCAGCCAAGGGATTAGCGTTCCACGAACGTGATCTCGAAAACCCAATCCACTCCGGCCGCTATTGGCTGGGAGAGAAATTTGATCTCAACCTACAAAGAGAATTTGCCTTATACCTAGGCGACCTTGCCCCGAATGGAGCCATCGAAATTCAAATCCAGCTCAATGCCCGCTCTGATGTCGCGACCCGCTTTCGCATCACTAGTGGGGCCAACTTTCTCGATACCCTCAATTTCAGTAAAGTTGATTATGACAATGCCGAGACTCGCAATTACCGTAGCCGCAACAAAAGCTTTAGTGTTCCGGCTTCTTTGATTGGGGCGGACGATTCGCTGCGCATTCAAATTCACTACGCACAGGGAGGCTCTGTGCGCTCAGAAGGCTGGCTTGATTGGTATGAAGTGGTTTATGACAGAGCCTTAGACTTAGGAGCTAGTCCT
>CAZHOC010000477.1:0-5137 GCA_964534295.1 uncultured Bacteroidia bacterium
TGGGGGCAATAGATGGTCTACAAGCGGAGAAAGCTTTTGGCCAAGCCTATGTAGTAGCCATCGTCGGTTCCAGACCTGATATCAATAGTTTTGCCCTTAATCTAAACCTCCTACAATTTGGGGGCTACGCAGGCTTTCAGACTACCAAAAAACAGTTTTACTCTCAGAGTACGATCGGTCTTTTACAGCAACAAAACGGTGGCATGATTGATCGCCGCTATACTTATTTGCAGCATTCGAGCACCATTGGGAGAAGTTTGAGTTTGTTTGGCTCAGCAGAACTAGACCTATATAGTGCCGTCAATGGAGTGGTTACCAATGATCCTCGTCTGACCAACCTATTTGCCTCGGCTACCTACCGTTTTGGTTCTAAGGTCAATATAATGCTCTCTTATGACAGCCGCCGTAGGGTCCTCTTTTATGAGACCTTCTTGACTGAAATTGAACGCTTGCTACAAGAGGATTTAGCCCGTCAAGGAGTAAGAGCAAGGATCAACATCCGGCCGATTAAATATGTCAACCTCGGTTTTAGCTATGCTAGACGCTTCCAGTCTGACATGCAAAATCAGTCTGATAATATATTTGCCTCTGCTAGTTGGAGACGAATTCCGGCCATTGGAGGTCGCCTGTCTCTGACTTATAATCTCAACAACTCCAACTATCTAAATACCAGCGTAATGGCTGCTAGATATTCACGTGATCTTTACAAAGATATCCTAGACGGTGATTTTTACTATCGCCAAGCCACTTACACTTTTGGCGAAAGTGGTACGCCTCGCACCCAACAATATGCTGGGGTGAACTTGTCCGCCAACGTCAATGAAAAACTTAGATTAGCCCTAGCCACTGAAGCCTCTTTCTTCAATGAAGAAACCAATTATCGAGTTTATGTCAGGCTTAGTCGGAGGATATCAAGTAAATAAAGTCTAAACGCTACTGTTATGCCTTTCTATAAATTAAGTGCGATCCTTTGTGTGAGTTTTTTGGTTATTGCTTGCAATAGCGGTCCTAAAAAGATCGAAGGCAATGCCAAAGAATCTAAGGCATTTACAACTAATGAATCTACTATCGAATGGCCAGGCTTAGCTAAAAGCGAAGCCCCATCAGCGGACTTTCGTGATATAGTACACAAGGTCGTGGTTGAGGAAGTGCTGCCCGCTACTCGCTACGTTTATCTCAAAGTCAACGAAAAGGGTCAATCCTTTTGGATCGCTACCCGCAAAGGAGATTTTGATACTGGAGCCACCTATTATTACAAAGATGGCCTACTGAAGACCAATTTTGAAAGCAAAGAATATAATCGCGTCTTTGAGCGTATCTACCTGGTTTCCAAACTCGTACCAGAGCGCCATGGCGGGAATTCACTAGCAGGGCCAAACGGTAGGACCAATCAAGCTGCTAGTGGGGCTACGGCTTCGCCGAACGCTTCTAACGTTCCACCGAAGGTGTCAGCCAACAAAAACGGCCTCAGTATCGCAGAGCTCATCGCCAATCCCAAGCAATACGAAGGTCAGCGAGTCAAAATCAGCGGCAAATGCGTCAAGGTCAACCCCAATATCATGAAGCGCAATTGGCTACACATCCAAGATGGTACTGCTGATAATTTTGACCTAGTAGTTACTTCTAGCAAAGTTGTCCCTGTCGGCACTGAGGTAAGCCTAAACGCTACTGTAGTCCTCAACAAAGACTTTGGGGCAGGTTACACCTACGACCTGATTTTAGAAGAAGGAGAAATCATTCAATAGTCAACTGTTTGTCCAGTTTGCTCAAAAGAAGAAACGCTCGATTCCAGCATGCAAAACATCATTTCTAGGCTTAAATCGATCCTTTTTGCCCTCCTCAATACGCGCGCAGGAGGCGTTTATATCTTACTGTTTGCTTTCGCCATAGGAGCGGCTACATTCATCGAAAATGATTTTGGGACCAGCGCAGCACAGAAGATAGTATTTCAGGCTTGGTGGTTTGAGCTACTACTCTTTCTATTTGGAGCCTCTGTGATTTACAACATCTTCAAATTCCGCATGGTCCAGCAAAAAAAGTGGGCCTTATTGATGTTTCACGCCTCTATCATCATCATTTTGATTGGAGCAGGCGTAACGCGCTATTGGGGCTATGAGGGTATGATGCATATTCGAGAGGGTAGCTCTTCTAATCAGTTTTTGTCTAGAGAAATGTACCTCAACTTCCAAGTTGAGACGGATGAGCAAGTTTTCGACTTCGACGAACACGTCCTCTTTGCCAGCCTAGGCAGTAATGATTTTGAGCAGTCCTATCAACTAGGAAATGATATCCTAGAGGTAAAAGTCAAAGATTTTATCCCCAATCCTCAGCCAGTGCTTTATGAAAGCATGGACGGAAGGCCAATCCTACAAATGGTCATTGCTGGGCAAAACGGTCGAGAGGAATACTTCCTCGAAATGGGGCAGCGCAAACGCATCCGTAATGCGATCTATAATTTCCGCCCCGAGCCTATGCCAGGCGCTTTCAACATTTGGTATCGCAACGACTCTCTCTTGATCAATTCAAGCCGTACTTTGAGTCAAAGAATCATGGCGACACAGGAACTTGATACACTGATTGGAGGCAACAATTATTATCCCTTGAGGATGCGCTCTCTTTACACAGATGGGCAGACTCAGTTTGTCTTCTCAAACTTCAAAGCCAAAGGAAAAGCGAAGATAGAGTCTTCAGATCCCAAAGATAAAAACGAGAGCGTCAATGCAGTGGTCATGGATGTCAGTGTCAATGGCGAGAGTCGCGAATTATTTCTTTACGGACGAAAGGGAGCCAGAGGCAAGCCCCAAGAGCTACACATCGGGGATCTCCATATCTCGGCCTCTTATGGATCCAAAGTGATCGAACTTCCTTTTGCCCTAGGGCTCTACGATTTTCAATTAGAACGCTATCCCGGCACCAACAGTCCAGCCTCCTACGCCAGTGAAGTACAATTGATTGATCAGCGCATCTCCTACAAAGAAGATTATCGCATCTATATGAATCATATTCTCGATTATGAAGGCTATCGCTTTTTTCAATCTTCTTACGATAAGGATGAAAAAGGCACCTATCTCAGCGTTAATCATGATTTCTGGGGTACGATTATTTCTTACTTAGGCTACGCCTTACTGACTTTGGGCATGCTTTGGACCTTGGTGAGCAAGCGAACTAGATTTTACCAAGTCGGCCAACAAATCGATAAGATCCAAGGCAAGAAGGCAACTCTTACGATCGCGCTATTAGCTACTATGGGCCTTGGTACACTCCAAGCAAGCGTTCCTCTGGAAGAGAACATAGTCAGCAAAGAGCACGCAGAGCGCTTTAGCAATATCATTGTGCAAGACTTTAAAGGTCGGATGAAGCCGGTGCATACGCTCTCACGAGACGTATTACGGAAGCTCCATCGCTCTGAGCGCTTCAATGGCATTAATGCAGACCAGATCCTCCTTAGTCTTTACGCCAATCCGCGTGATTGGTATGCAGTCCCGTTAATCAAATTGGGCAAGCACAAGGATATTCAAAAACTCCTTGGAGTCGAAGGTAAATACGCTGCTTTTAAAGACTTTTTTACGCTCGACGATCGCTATAAGCTTCAGGCCGAAATGGCTCGTATTGAATCGTTAGCTCCCATTGACAGAGGTGTTTATGAAAAAGAGATCATCAAGATCGACGAGCGAGTAAACATCTTGAACATGGCTTTTTCGGGCCACTTACTTAGGCTAATCCCTAAGCCAAACGACCCTAACAATAGTTGGGAAGGTCCTCATCGACATCGTCAAAATGACGGGCATAATCATCAATCTGTATCTGATCAGTTTTTTGGCGCTTATCGCGCAGCTCTCAATCGCGGCCTCGATGGCAAAGGTTTTGGGGATGCAGATGCCCTCCTTGAGGAACTCAGCCGCTATCAGCAAGAGCAGAGTGGAGATATCTTGCCCTCGTCTACTAAGATTAAGGCAGAAATGCTGCTCAATCAATCGGCTGTCTTCAATCGTCTCACAGGAGTTTATATGCTGTTGGGCCTTGGTTTTTTGGCATTTCTCTTTCTCTCGGTGTTCAAGCCTGATCTATCTTTAAAGACGCCATATAAGATATTATTCGGTATAGCAGCCGCAGGCTTTTTGTTGCACACAGTGGGTTTAGGTCTACGCTGGTACGTATCGGGTCGCGCACCCTGGAGCAATGGCTATGAGTCGATGATTTATATCGCTTGGACAACTACCCTAGCGGGTATGATCTTCACGCGTAAGTCTCTCGGCGGCCTTGCAGCGACCATGATCCTGGCAGGAACGATCCTCTTTGTGGCAACGCTTAGCTTTCTTGATCCAGAAATCACGCCTCTAGTTCCCGTGCTGCGTTCCTATTGGCTGACTATCCATGTTTCCTTGGAGGCAGGCAGCTATGGCTTCCTAATGCTCGGCGCCATCATTGGTTTGATCAACCTAATATTGATGGCGTTCCTCGGAGAGGGAAATCACGAACGAGTTAAGCGCATTGTCAAAGAGATGTCCCTCTTGAGTGAGCGAACGCTTACAGGCGGTTTATTTATGGTCAGTATTGGTACTTATCTCGGTGGCGTATGGGCCAATGAGTCTTGGGGCCGCTATTGGGGCTGGGATGCAAAAGAGACTTGGGCCTTGGTTACGATCTTGGTTTACAGCTTCATTTTACACATGCGCATCATCCCTCGACTCTTCGGACAATTTTCCTACAATCTGGCCTCAATCTTCGGTTTAGCCTCTGTAGTGATGACTTATTATGGAGTAAACTACTACCTTTCTGGGCTACATTCTTATGCAACAGGGGACCCAGTGCCGATTCCCAATTGGGTCTATATGTTTGTGGGTGCGGTCACTTTAATCAGCGCTTTGGCCTATTATAAGAGTCGTAAATACCCGCTAGGCCGCTAAATCAAAAAAAATTGAAAATTTTGTAACCATTTCTTTTTGGGTGAGTATATAATTACAAATAGTGAGTAATTACTTACTAGCAAAAATCAACTTTTAACTACTCAAAAAAATGAATAAAGTAGCACTCATCACAGGCGCCTCTAGCGGAATCGGCAGAGAATTAGCAGCTATCCACGCAGCAAAAGGAGGAGATTTGGTTATCGTAGCCAGAAGAGAAAACAAACTCAATG
>CAZHOC010000478.1:0-5121 GCA_964534295.1 uncultured Bacteroidia bacterium
AAATGGTGCCCGAGCCACACATGGGATCAATCAAGGCTTTTTCGCCTTGCCAACCTGATAGTGCGATCATGCCTGCCGCCAAGACTTCATTGACCGGAGCTTTGTGGCCGCTTTGTCGGTAGCCGCGACGATGCAGAGATTCGCCTGAACTATCGAGCATTACTCGCACTCGGTCTTGGTTGACGTGGATATGAATCCGCTGGTCGGGTTGCTGAGTGTCTACGGAAGGTCTACGCCGATATTTGGCGCGAAACTGATCTACTAGGGCATCTTTGCTTTTGAGCGCTACGAACTTAGAGTGCCGAAAAAAGTCAGATTTGACGGTGCTATCGATCGCAAATGTCTGCGTAATGCCCATATAGCGTGGCCAATCGACCTCTTGAATCCCTCGATACAATTGACGCTCGTCTCTGGCCTTAAATTCATAAATCGGCATCAAGATCCGCAAGGCCGTATGCAGGCTGAGATTGGCTTTGTACAATAGGGCCAAGTCGCCATCAAAGAGTACGGCTCTTCGCCGAACGCTTACATTGAGCGCGCCAAGGGCGCGAAGCTCATCGGCTAGTACCTCCTCGAGGCCTTGAAAAGTTTTGGCGAGATAGGTGTAGGTAGTATCGGTTGCAGACAAAGTCAGGGGATATGAGATTACTTCTCCAACCCATATTGGGCAGGAATATCAATTTTCCCGTAAGATAATAGGTCTTCGACAAAGTTGTGCTCCACTAGGTTATCAAATATCATGGGCTGGCTGATGTCTAAGCCATCCTTTTCGGCTATCCGCTGAGCGTGAGACTCGGGTTGCTGGTTGATGTGCCCGATACTGGTAAAGACTGCATTATAGCGAATTTGATTGCCTGTCATGGTCTCGTATTGGATACCATCTAAATAGCGATTGGCGCGGGGTAAGCCTGCCATATCGATGCCTCTTGGCCCGATGATAAGGTTGTGTTCTGCCACGACATGAGAGGAAGCCGAGATATAAAAACCCTGCTTGGTCTCACTGATGAGGGTATTATTGCGCACAAAGCTTTGGCGACTATCCATGTGTCCCGAAAGCTCTATATGCAAAGCAATGTCTTTGGTCTTGACGTAGTTGTTTTCGATGATATGGCCTCCGTGGCAGCCATCAAACCAGATGCCCTTGCTATCCAAAATGCGGCAATTACGGATATAAACCCCGGCACAGTTAGGGATGATTTTGATGGAACCGGCATGGTCATTGACATCAGCATTGGCGGCATTATTGGTCCAGCTACAATCTTCAAAAGTAATGTTCATAAGATTGCGGGGCGTTTTGGCTAGCTCGCCACCGTAAACGTAGGCTCCGAGGACTTCATTTTCTTCGAAACGGCAACTTTGGAAATGAACGTTTTCGCCGGCTATGCCAGCGCCATTTTGTGATTGACAAAAGAGGACGTTTTCAAATCGGCTGGGTTCAACGCTGCTTTGCTTGATGTCCACGCCATACTTTTGGGCCGAGATGCTCAAGTCCTTGATCAGAAAATTGCCTTTACGGATTTCAAAACCGATTTGTCCTTTGGATTGGATGAGCGTCTTTTCGGGACCTTTACCGATAATGGTGAGGGCTTTGTCAAGCACCATTTTTTCCTCTAGGAGGAATGTCCCTGCGGCTAATTCGAGGGTTGCCCCTTCTGCAGCTGCTGCGATTGCTTGTTGCCAATTATCAGGTTTGAGTAACTTTTGGGCGTGTCCAAAGGCGGGAAAAAGGAGCAAAATCAAGAAGCTGACTAAGCGGAAGTCCATATAGTGGTGTGTTCGAAAGAGTGATCCAATTATTGTGATTACGATGCTTATGATCGTATTTTCTCAAAGGGACTTGATATAGCCAAAGTGCTTATGAAGCATAGACTATATTGAATGTCCCACCAAAATCAAGCCATAAAATCGCCTTCTCTCATTAAGCTTATTTGATCTCTCTAGCCTATGTCCCAAGACTCACAAGCAGTTTCGTTGCCTCGTTCCCTCCGCCTTTTCGACTTGGTCTTGTTGACGGTTATCTCAGTGGTCAATGTGAGCTCAATCGCCAATAGCGCCCAATTTGGTATGGCGAGCTTGGTCCTTTGGGCGGTGGCGCTCCTCTTGTTTTTGCTGCCGAGTAGTTTGAGTGTGATTGAACACAATTCCCGTATTCCGGGCGAAGGAGGTATCTATTTATGGACCCGAGCGGCATTTGGAGACGGGCATGCTTTTGTCGTGGGTTGGTGCTACTGGCTCTGTAATATCGTTTGGTTTCCGACCATGCTGATCACGGTGGCGACCTTCTTTTTGTATATCGGCGGAGACAGATGGATGGGCATACAAGATGAGCCCGCCTACCAAGCCGCTTTTTGTTTAGGGCTCTTGTGGTTGGTGAGTTTGCTCAATATCCTCGGTTTGGAGCGCGCCAAGTGGATTCAAAATCTAGGTGGTATTGCCTTGATCGTGATTTTGCTCAGCCTTTTTGGTTTGGGAAGCTATTACCTTTTTCAGTTTGGCCCCTCTCAATCGTTGAGCGAAGCCAACTTCTGGCCTGATTGGGGAGACTTTTCCCTTTGGCCTTATTTCGCCTTGATCACCTTTTCATTTGGGGGCATGGAGCTCACACCTATCATGGCTGGAGAAAGCCACAATCCTCGACGTATGATCCCGCGTTCGACCTTCCTCTCTGCTTTGATAGTGGGACTCTTGTATCTCGGGAGTACGCTGATTTTATTATTGATCCAGCCGCAAGGAGAGGTGGTGATTGTCTCGGCGGTAGCCGATGCTTTTCAAACCATGGCGCAAGGCTTAGGCTGGCCTTGGCTGGCTAATATGAGTGGCGTCTTTATGACGCTGGCCTTGGTGGGTACCTTGGGAGCATGGATGACGGCTAATTCTCGGATCCCCTTTGTGATTGGCTTAGATCGTTATTTGCCGCGCCAATTGGCTGATTTACATCCACGTTTTGGGACGCCACATGTGTCTATTTTGGCGCAGGCAGTTATTGTCAGCATACTCTTTTTGATTTCGCTGGCTGGGGCTTCGGTCAAGGGCGCTTATCTCCTATTGCTCGATATGAGTGTGATCCTATACTTTATCCCCTTTGTCTATATGTTTGCCCTTTTGTGGGTGCATCGGCTTCGCCGAACGGGAGAATCTCAGGCCATCATGCCCATGGGAAATCAGCGCTGGAGCGCCGCTTTGATTGCCTTCTCAGGAGGGGCGATAACGCTCTTTTCGATTGTGATTAGTTGCATCCCGAGCAAGGATGTGGCCAATCCTCAACTCTTTTTGCTAAAGCTAGTGGGCGGTGGTCTGCTGCTCCTAGGGTTAGGAGTTTTAAGCTTTTGGCTCTATCAAAAAAGGCGAAAGGGATAATCCCTTCCGCCTAATATATGCGTTGATTATTTGGCTAGGGTAGGATAACAAAACGTTCTTGCCAAGTCCTACCATTTCTGAGGTCTTGAACTTGAATGAGATAAGTGCCAGCAGGGTAATCTCCTAGCTTGACCTCATGCTTGATTTGCGGAGGATAAGCGTTCTGGGACAGTAACTTCCCTTCCAAATCATAAATGCCAAGCTGAATAGGTGCGGCAATTTCTAGTTCGATACTCAGTCGATTTTTCGTCGGATTGGGAAAGACTTGGAAGAGTGGCTCGATTTCATCTATGCTGGTGGTGTTATTATTGTTGTTGAGGTCTTCGAGCATCTTGGCGATGTACTGGGTGTTGGTGGCTTCTAAGCCAAAAAATGCTCCCAATGGTACTGGAAATGGTGAGGAGATAACCGTGCCAGTAGAGAGGAAGACCGAATAGAGCTGCAAACTATTAGTGCTGTCCATCCCAACAATTAGATATTGATCGGCATTGTAATCAAAGGTATGGAGATAACCCAATGCATTTTGGTAGCTACCCAGCTGAAATAGCGCCGTCATACTCCCTGTTATGGGGTCTATTTCATAGAACTGCTGGTCGTCGTCGCTGACAGCATAGTATTTTCCCGTAAAGTCGCTCACCTCCAGGCCGCGCAATGGCTCCGCAAAATTGAGAGGAGGAGATACCAGGATGGTGTCATCATCAATATCGATCTGATAGAAGCGGCGCTGGCCATTATCATCCAACCCAATCATCGCGTAGCGTTGCTCCGATTGATAAAAGGTCTGTAAATAAGAGTAGGTGCGGGCAAAGCCGGGAATCTCTTTTTCCGCACAAACTGCGCCTGACGTCATGTCGATGCTATAAAGGCTATCTCCACTGACGGGCGCCATATAAAGCTTATCAGCAATAACGCCGTACTCCAAACCATGAAAACTAAATTGACCGATGCCGGGAGAGACTGCTTCATAGCCGCTGAGCGGAACGCTAGTCGTTTGCATACTGTCGAGATCGATAACCTTGAGTCCGAAGCTGTCAAAAGAGGTGTCAGTGAGCCTCGTAACAAACATATAACGGCGACCCGCGGGGTCTATCGAACTGAGATAACCAAAGAAAGATTGGCCTGGAAAATCCGTAGCCATAGGCGTCTCAACCAGCAAGCCCGTGATGGGATTAATCTGATAGAGGGTGTCTAATACGTTCTTGAGGAAGAAACATTCTTGGGCGTTGATCTGAGAGGTACCCAAGACGAAGAGCAGCAAAAATGAGGTGAATGTTTTTTTCATAATTGTTTGTATTTACACTCAGCCCCACCTTCACAACAGCCTGATAAAAAAAATGTTTTGCAGACTTAGCGTTCTGCGCAGCTGAAAACGTAAATTGAAGGCAAAAATCTATTGACCCTTATGCAAGCACTGGCAACCAAAATCTACGCAGGCGACCCTCGCCGTTTTTCTCGACCGCTCGCTACTCGCGATGGTGATTATATCTACGAAGGGGAAAAAGGTCTGATGGAATCGGCTCTCTTTACCATCAAAGACAATCAAATATTTAAGGGCAGCGACAAAGGTTGGATGGAGTCCCCTCTGGTTACAGTAAAGGATCGTAAGGTGTATGAAGGCGACAAAGGGTTTTTTGAAAAACCCATAGCTACTATCATTGAGGACAAGCTTTTTCCTGGTAAAAAAGGCGATACGGATCATCCCATTGCAACTTGTGAGCCCGGTGATGTGATGTCATTAGCAGCGGCTGCCGCGATGATTTTGCT